>CAZEUW010000276.1:0-2603 GCA_964515425.1 uncultured Gemmatimonadota bacterium
GATCGCGGCGGCGCGGGAGGGCGGGCGCCTCGCCGTGCGCTTCCTCGACGGCGCGGACGGCGGGCTCGGCGTCCGGATCGACGACGACGGCCCCGGGGCCGACGTCGAGCGGGTCCAGGAGCTGCTCGACGGACCGGAGGACCGGCGCTGGAGCCGCAGCCTCCAGGGCTCCACGCGCGGCCTCGGCCTCCTGATCTCGGGCGAGCTCGTCCGACGGGCCGGCGGCGACACGCGGGCGGAGCGGCGGGACGGCGGAGGGACGCGGATCGAGGTCACCCTCCCGTTCCCTCCCGTCGAGGAGTCGGACTGAGGCCCGTCAGGCCGGCTCCGACGGCCGGGCGAGCGCGGCGCCGCCGTCGATCCGCAGGACCTCGCCGGTGACGTAGTCCGCGCCGGCCAGGTAGAGGACCGCTTCGGCCACGTCGGCCGGGCGCCCCAGCCGCCCCAGCGCCGTGCGGGCGATCGCCTCCCGCCGCTCCTCCTCAGAGGCGCCCTCGGGCAGCAGCACCGGCCCCGGGGCCACCCCGTTCACCCGTACCCGCGGGGCCCACGCCCGCGCGAGGCTCCGCGTGACGCTCACCAGCGCCGCCTTCGAGGCGGCGTAGGGCGCGTGCTCGGGCCAGCCGGCCGAGGCGGCCGCGTCGGTCACGTTGATCACGCAGCCTCCGCGGTCGCCCATCCTCCGCGCCGCCTCGCGCGCACAGAAGAAGGGAGCCCGCGTGTTCACGGCGAAGACGGCGTCCCACGCCTCGGCGGAGACGGTGTCGGGGTCGTGGCGCGGGAACACGGCGGCGTTGTTCACCAGCAGGTCGAGCCCTCCGAGCGCGGCGGCGGCGTCGCCGACGACCTCCGGGATCTGCTCCGGTCGCGCGAGGTCGCCGCGCACGACCGCGGCGCTCCGTCCGAGGCCGCGGATCCGCTCGGCCACCTCCCCGGCGGCGTCGACCGAGGAGCGGCAGTGGACGGCGACGTCCCAGCCGGCCTCGGCGAGCGCCAGGGCGACCGCGCGCCCCACGCGAACGGCGCCCCCGGTCACCAGCGCGCGTCTCGAACCGTCCATCCGGACCTCCTCGCGTTCCCGTCGCTCCTCCGCCTTCCCCGCCACGCAAGCGAGGTACCTCACGTCACGGGTGTTGGACGCACGCCACGGGCGGGCCCCCGCGCGCCGCGAGCCCCGAGCCGATCCCGCTCCCCGTCGACCGCCGCGGCCGGCCGATCGGGACCGGATCACCGGGTCTCCCCCGGTGTCCGTGACGCGCCCCGGCCGTCGAGAAGCGCACCCCGGGCACGACGACCGCCCCTGGCCCGCTCCTTGAATCGCCACTGTGACCGTAACCAGTGACGCGGAAGGGAGAGGGATGGCGTGAAGCTGCTGCACGTGGTGGGGACCCGACCGAACTTCGTGAAGGTCGCGTCCGTGATCCGGGCGCTCGAGAAGGCGGACGGGGTCGAGCAGGTGCTGGTGCACACCGGCCAGCACTACGACGACGGGCTCTCCGACGCCTTCTTCCACGACCTGGACCTTCCGCGTCCCGACGTGAACCTGGGAATCGGCTCCGGCTCGCACGCCCTCCAGACGGGCCGCGTCATGATCGCGCTCGATCCCGTCCTCGCCCGCGTCGAGCCCGACTGGGTGGTCACGGTCGGCGACGTCAACTCGACGGTGGCCGCGGCGCTCACCGCGAACAAGCGCGGGCTAAAGGTCGCGCACGTGGAGGCGGGGCTCCGGAGCCACGACTGGAGCATGCCGGAGGAGGTCAACCGGGTGCTCACCGACCGGCTCAGCGACGCGCTCTTCACGACCGAGCCCTCCGGTGCCGAGAACCTGCGGGCCGAGGGCATCGACCCCCGCAGGATCCACCACGTGGGGAACGTGATGATCGATTCGCTGGACCGCTTCCGCTCGGAGGCGACCGAGCTGGCCGCCTACGAGGCGCTGGGGCTGAAGGCGGGGAAGTACGTCCTGGTGACGCTGCATCGTCCGTCCAACGTGGACGACGAGCCGCGGCTGAGGAGCCTCGTCCAGGCGCTCCGCGAGATCCGCTACGCCTGCGACGTGCCGGTCGTCTGGCCGCTCCACCCCCGCACGGGCGGGCGGCTGCGCGAGTTCGAGCTCGAATCGGTGCAGGCCGACCTGCTGCTCACCGAGCCGCTCGGCTACCTCGAGTTCCTGAGCCTCATGGACGCGGCCGACATGGTGATCACCGATTCCGGCGGGGTGCAGGAGGAGTCCAGCGTCCTCGGCGTCCCGTGCATCACGGTGCGCCCCAACACCGAGCGGCCGATCACCATCGAGTGCGGCACCAACCGTCTCTTCGACGACGACCCGTCGAAGCTGGTCGACGTCGCCCGTGAGCTCTCCGGCAGCGAGCGTCGTCCGTGTCGGCCGGAGCTGTGGGACGGGCGGGCGGCGGAGCGGATCGCGTCGGTGCTGCTGTCGTCGACGAGCTCGGAGGGAACCCTCGTGGGCGCGGCCCACCGGTCGACGTGAATGGAATGCGGGGGACGGATCACATCGAGCGGGTATTTCGTTGGGACCATGCCACACTTCGGCCGTCGGGATGCCACATCTGACCGCTGGACGTCGGGTTGACCGCCAACGC
>CAZEUW010000277.1:0-2603 GCA_964515425.1 uncultured Gemmatimonadota bacterium
GGGACCTGGCGCACGTCGCCGGCCTGGTGGCGGCCGGCGTCCACCCCTCGCCGGTGCCCCACGCCGACGTGGTCACCACCACCACCCACAAGACGCTGCGCGGGCCGCGCGGCGGGATGATCCTCTGCACGGAGGAGCACGCGGCGGCCGTGGACAAGGCGGTCTTCCCCCGCACGCAGGGCGGGCCGCTCATGCACGTGATCGCCGCCAAGGCGGTGTGCCTGGCGGAGGCCGCCGAGGACGGCTTCGTCCGCTACGCAGTGCGCGTCGTCGAGAACGCGCGGGCCCTGGGGGAGGGGTTGGAGGAGCGCGGCTGGCACCCGGTCACCGGGGGGACCGACACCCACCTGCTGCTGGTCGACCTGAGGGAGACCGATCCCGACCTGACGGGCAAGCAGGCCGAGGAATGGCTCGTGGCCGCCGACGTCACGGTGAACAAGAACACCGTCCCGGGCGAGACCCGTTCCCCGTTCGTCACCTCCGGCGTCCGGATCGGGACGCCGGCCGTCACGACCCGGGGCATGGGCACCGACGAGATGGCGCGGATCGCCGACTGGATCGATCGGGCGCTCCGCTCCGGCGGCGAGGAGCGCGTCCTCGCGCAGGTGCGCGACGAGGTGCGCGAGACGACCGCCGACTTCCCCCTCTACCGCCGGCTGCCGTGCGAGTCCGACCCCGACGGCGATCGTCATCGTCCGGGTTGACGGCCTCTTTCGGACGCTCCCATATTTCGGGCGGTTCGCGGAGCGAGGCGAAACGACAGGCGACGGATGGAGGCAACGGACGTGCTGGCCCGGCTGCAGCGGCGCAACCCACGCTATGCCGAGTCCGCCTATCTCTTCCTGCTCGCCTCGCTTCGTCGCTGCATGGAGGGGCTGGAGGAGCCGCGGCACGTCACAGGGCCAGAGGTGGCCGAGGCGGCTCGCGAGCTGGCATTGGAGCGGTACGGACCCCTCGCGCGGACCGTCCTCGAGCACTGGGGCATCCATTCCACCGAAGACCTGGGCGAGATCGTGTTCCTCCTTGTCGAGTGCGGCGTCCTGATCAAGCGGCCGTCGGACTCGCGGGAGGACTTCGAGGGGCTGTTCAGCTTCGAGGAGGTCTTCGAGGACGCCTACCCCTGGGGTAGCCTGGAGGGGCACCGACCTGCCTGAGGGCGAACCCGCAGACGGAGGAAGCCCCGTGGACGTTCCCGCCGGATATCCCGCCTGCCAGAAGTGCGGCAGCGGCGTGCTGCTTCCGCTCTCGGACACCGACTCCGACGGCGAAGGGGTCCGCTACAAGGCCTGGGTCTGCTCCAAGCCCGGCTGCGGCTTCAACATCCGCATCGACGGCGGCGAGATCAGCTTCGGCCGCTCGGTCTCCCAATCGTACAGGTAGCGATCCGACGGGAAGGGGCTGCCGAGGTCTGGCTGCCCGACGCACAGGAGATCGCGGCGCACGATCGTCGCGCGGTGTCGACGGGCGCGACGACCGAGAGGGCGCTCATCGAGGCGGCGGGCCGCGAGGTGGCCCGTCTGGTCGCCGACCGCTGGCCGACCGGCCCTGTCGTCGGGCTGCTGGGCAGCGGCCACAACGGGGCCGACGCCCTGGTCGCCCTCCGCACCCTCCGCGCCCGAGGCCGCGAGGCGGTCGGCATCCTGTGCGGCTCGTCCCCACCCGAGCCCGACGTCTCCGCGGGCTGGGAGGTGCCGCTCCGCCCGCCCGAAGGTCTCGAGGCCGCCTGTGTGCGCGCCTCGGTCGTGCTCGACGGGATCCTCGGCACCGGCGTCCGGGGCGCGCCGCGCGATCCGCAGGCGGAGGCGATCCGCGCCGTCGACGCCCTGGAGGTTCCGCTGGTGGCCGTCGACGGTCCGAGCGGGATGGACTTCACCACCGGCGCCGTCCCGGGAGCCTGCGCGCGGGCCGACCTCACCGTCGCCCTGGGATGGCCGAAGCTCGGGCACCTGCGATACCCGGCGCGGGCCCGGTGCGGCGAGGTGGTGGCCGTGGAGATCGGCTTCCCGCCGCCGGAGGAGGGCGAGTTCGGCGCCCGGGCGGTGACCCCGCGGTGGGCGGCGGCGCTCCTGCCCCGCCGGCGACCCGACGCGCACAAGGGGAGCGTCGGTTACCTGTCGGTCGTGGCGGGCCAGGCGGGGATGGCCGGCGCCTCGGTGCTGGCGGCCCGGGCGGCCGGCCGCGGCGGGGCGGGGATCGTGCGGGTGGTCGGCGACCCGCGCAACCGGACGGTGGTGCAGGGCGCGGCGCCCGACGCCGTCTGGTCGGATTGGAGCGAGCCGGCCGCCGTCGAGACGGCGGTCGAGTGGGCCGACGCCCTCGCGATCGGTCCGGGGCTCGGTCGGGGGGAAGAGCGAAGTCGGCTCGTGCGGACCGTCCTCGAGCTCCGGGACGGGAGGCCGGCCGTGCTCGACGCCGACGCGCTCAACATGTGGGAAGCCCGGCTCGCCGAACTCGCCGAGCGGGTGGGCGGAGAGGACCTGCTGACGCCTCATCCGGGCGAGCTCGCGAGGCTGCTCGAGATCGACGTGTCCGATGTCCTGGACGACCCGCAGGGCGCGGCCCGCCGGGCCGCGCGGGCCACGGGGGCCGTCGTCCTCCTCAAG
>CAZEUW010000278.1:0-1301 GCA_964515425.1 uncultured Gemmatimonadota bacterium
CGTCGTCCCGGTTGAGCTCGGCGCGCGCCCGCAGGGCGAGGAGCTGCCGGGGGTTCACCGGGAGGTAGCCGTCCACCTCGGCCCCGAGGCGGTGGAAGTCGGCCTCGGTCGGGGCCGCGCCGCGGTAGAGGGCGCCGGAGGCTCCGAGGCGGACGCCCCGCTCCTGGAAGCCGACTCGCCGCGTCAGGTCCAGCTCGAGGACGGGGGCGAGCCGGAAGAAGCGGGTCCGCTCCCCCAGCCCGAAGAGCGTCTCTTCGTCGAACAGCTCCCCGATGTCCGGGCTCGCCCCGTCCGAGCCGCCTCCGACCTCGTTCTCCTCGTAGCCCGTCCCGAGCCGCACCGTCACGCCGGAGGCGGGGAGCCAGGCGCCCTCCACGCGGCCCGCGATCCGGTCGTGGCGGAAGTCGGTCCGCATCGCCGGGGCGCTGCGGGCCCCGATCCCCCAGAATCGGGGCTCGGCGTCGCGGTGGAACAGGAAGCCCACGTCGGCCGCGCCGCCCTCGCCGGTCCAGCGGAGGCCCGCGCGGTGGTCCTGCGAGCCGCGCCACGACACGGCGGAGGAGAGGTAGAGCGGCGTCCACCGCGACACCCGCAGGGCGAGGGCGGGCCCGCTGCGGGGACCCAGCGAGACGACGTCGGGCAGGAGGCCCCACTCCCGCGCGTCGCGCAGCGCCACCAGGTAGAAGGGGGGCGGCCCCGCGCCGACGACGAGGTCGATGCCCGCGCCGATCCCGTCTCCGGCCAGCTCGAGGGGGATCGCGGCCAGCCGGAAGGGGAGCGCGATCGCGTCCAGGGCGTCGAAGGGATGGTCCCCCGGCGGACGGACCAGGCTCGCCCGGATCTCATCGGCGCTGTCCGGCGAGACGGCGCCCCCGGTCGAGGGCGCCGCCGCGGTGTCCTTCGCGGCCTCCGCCTCCTGTGCGGCCGCCGGCGCCGGGGCCAGGAGGCAGAGGAGCGCCGCCCCGATCAGTCGGGACACGAGCCCTCGCCGGGCGCGTAGAGCTCGACCCGGAACTCGTCGAGCGGTCGGCCGTCCACGCCGATCGCCGTCCCTTCGATCACGTCGGGCGAGATCGTGAGCGCGAGGTAGTGGTGGTCCCTGCTGATCGCGGCCAGCCGGGTGTCCCGGCCTATGGCACGCGCGAACCGGCTGGCACCCCCTCCGCCGGTCACCAGGTGGACGGGACCGCACCCGCCGGGGACCGGACGCCCGGCGCGCAGCGGACGGCTGCGCTCGTAGTGATGGTCGTGGGCGGCCGCGCCCCGGGCGTGCACAATGCGCTCGGGAATGCGCTCATGAT
>CAZEUW010000278.1:1311-2585 GCA_964515425.1 uncultured Gemmatimonadota bacterium
GCGCGGCGGCCGGCGGCGGTCGCCGTCCGGGCCGCGCCCCCCCCCGACCAGGTCGACGCCGTGCTCGAGCACCAGCGGCTCGATCGCCTCCCGCAGCTCCTCGTTCGGCCCGTGGCCGGCCAGCCCGATGGCGTGGCTGTAGAGCGGATAGTGGGTGTAGAGCACGACCGGGCCCACGCCGGGATCGCTCGCGGCCGAATCGAGCGTGGCCTCCAGCCAGGCGTACTGCCTGCCCACCCGCTCCTCGAGGCGCTCGCGGGCCCCCTCGGTGGAGGTGTCGAGCCCGACGAAGAGCGCCTTTCCCCAGCGGAACGCCCCGTAGCGCCGCCCGTCGGGCCCGCCCGTCCAACCGTACGCCCGCTCGAAAGCGGCGCCGTCCGCGGTGCGCACGTCGTGATTCCCCGGCACCGGAAAGAAGGGCACCCCGGCGAAGAGGGAGGCGTAGACCCGGAAGTGGCGGACCGTGAAGTCCCGTTCGGTGCCGTCGGCGTCGGCCAGGTCGCCGACGTGGATCGCGAGGTCCCAGGGCCCGTCGTCCATGAGGCGAGCCAGCCGCACCTGGGCGAGCGACCCCCAGCCCGAGTCGCCGAAGGCGAGCACCCGGACGTCCCCCCGGGAGCCGTCGGGCGGCGGCGTGCGGAAAGCGTGGGGCCCGGAGACCGTTCCGCCGGCGCGGACCCGGTACTCGACCCGTCGGTCGGGCGGCAGCCCCTCCAGGACCGCCCGCCGGTCGCCGCCCTCGCCCGCCGCCACCTCCGCCGGGCGCCACGTCTCCTCGCCCGCCAGGCGGTGCTCGAAGGAAACCGGGGGTTCCCCGACGACGCGCCATCGCACGATCGGCCGCCGGTCGGGGCCGATCTCCAGGTAGGGCGTCCGCTCGAAGGGGTCGGGAGCGGGCGCGACCTGCGGCGGCACGCCGGGACCGGCGCGGCACGCCGCCAGCAGCAGCGCGGCCGCGACCGCGTGCCGGAGCCATCGGCGACCTCCGTGCATCCCGTCCCGCCTCCCGCGTGCTCGTGACCGAGCGCTCGCGCGCCCAAGACTCCGTGCCTTCCTACCTCGACTCCATGCCTTCTTGGCGCAAGAAGCTACCTGGCTCCCACCGCGCCGTGCCAGATAGGCCGACGCGCCGCTTCGCGCCGAACTCCCGACGTACGACCGATAAGCCGAACTGCGGTCGTCAGTTGACTCTACGACGTTTCCTCGTCGGCGCTGTCCTCGTCGCCGGCCTTCCCGTCGGCGTCCTCGACGACGGCTTCGTCGACGGCGTCCTC
>CAZEUW010000279.1:0-2561 GCA_964515425.1 uncultured Gemmatimonadota bacterium
AGCTCCCGGATCCGCTCCCGGGCCTCCTCGACCCGGGGCTGGAGCCTCGCGTCGGCGTCCTCCCAGGCGGCGACGAACCGTCGGTAGGCGGCGGCCGCGTCCCCCGGCCGGCCCATCTCCTCGTAGACCCGGCCGAGCCGTTCGTACGCGACCACCGGCGTCTCGAGCATCCGGTACCAGGCTTCGGCCTTCTCCATCTCCCCGAGCTCCCGGTACAGGTCCCCCCGCCAGAGGTCGCCGATGCCCCAGACGCCCGTTTCGTTGGACCGGCCGAGGAGGTCGACCGCCCGCTCGAGGTCGCCCTCCTTCCAGGCCCGGAAGCCCTCGATCTCCTGGATCACCGCGTCCCGGCCGGCCGACGGGGAGCCCTCCCCGGCCTCGCCGTCCGACCGGAGGCGCTCGACGATCCGGTCGACCGCGGCCGTGTCTCCTTTCTCGAGGCCGTAGAGCGCCGCGCATCCGAGACGCTGCAGCGAGGGCTCGACCGGGAGGCGCTCGGGCGCCAGGTACGGCCTGGCGAACGAGTCCGGCACCGGGAGGCCCGCCGCGGCCGCGTGCGCGGTGAAGCAGGCGACCACGACGTCGACCGGGTCCCATCGCTCCACGTCCTCGAGGAACCGGTCCGGGCGGCCCTGTTGCAGGTCGTTCCAGAGGAGCCATACCGCGAAGCCCGCGGGGCCCGGATCGTCCCGCTCCATGAGCCTCCGGAGGACGCGGTCCCTGAGCTCCACGTCCTCCGGCGCCCCCAGCGGACCGACGGCCATCCAGGGCTCGGGCACGGCGACGGTGTCGTAGGCGGCGAGCGCGCGCTCGCGGGTGCCGGGCGTTCCGAAGACCGTCTCCAGCCCGAGGCGGAAGAGGCGCTTCTGCTTCCCGTCGGGCATCTTCTCGATGCGCCGGGCGGCCAGCGCGCTGTCGCGATGGAGGCGGAAGGCGGGCTGCACGTAGTGGCCGTACAGCCCCATGTGCTGAGGATCGAGCCGCACCGCCCGCCGATGGGCCTCTTCGCCCTCCGGCCAGCCGCCCGGGACGTAGGCGTGGAGGACGAACTCCCCGAGGGTCCTCCAGACCGAGGGGTCGTCCGGATAGTCCCGGGTCAGCCGCCGCAGGCTGTCGGCCGCGGCCACCGTCCGGTGCTCGATGCGGCCCAGGTGGAGCGCCCGAACGAGACGACGCTCCCGCTCGGGAAGCCGGTCGGCGAGCTGGTGGGCGCGACGCATGTGGTCGTCCCGGGCCTCCTCGCGCCAGATCCCCATGAAGCCGATGCGTGCATACGGGAGCGCGAAGGTGCTGTCCGTCCGGATCGCGTCCCTGTAGGCCTCGAGCGCGGTCTCGTACTCGGCGGCGCGCTCGTGCTCGAGGCCCGACAGGTACAGCTTGAGCGCGGCCACCGACTCCGTCAGCACGCTCGCCAGCTCGGCCGCCCGGAGCATATCGCCCGTCTCCGCCGCGAGCACGGCGATGACCTCGCGCGTCAGCTCGTCGGTCAGCTCCGACACGCGGTCCGACGACCCGCGCACCTCCACCCGGTCCAGCCGCTCGCCGGACCGGGTCGCGTGCACGTCGGCGGTCAGCCGCAGCTCCCCTCCGACCGCGGCCGCCGAACCGACGATCGCGTGCTCGGCGCCCACCTGCCGGGCCACGGCCAGCGCCTCGTCGATGGTGGCTCCGCCCGGGCTCGCCCCGGCGTTCTCCCAGGCGGCGAACACCGTCCGGTCGGCGATCGCCCGGAGCCCGCCCGCCCCGTCGAGGCCTGTCGACAGGAGGGTGACCATCCCGTCCCGCCACTCCTCCGCCGCGGCGCCGGAGACCTGGAACGGGAGCACCGCCACCGAGCGGTCGTCGGGGCTCGGCGGCGCCGCCTCCCCGCCCGTCCCCATCAGGTGCCACGCCCCCGCGAGGATCCCTCCCAGCACGCCCACCGCGACGAGGGCTCCGAGCAGCGTGCGTCGGCGGAACCGGCCCCACCGGCGCGGCTCCCCGCCCGTCGGGTCGCCGTCGCGGTCGTCGGTCGAGGCGTCGCCGGTCTCCCGGACGGTCTCGCTGGGCTCGGGGTCTCCTGACGAGCCCCCGGACGCCCGAGCGCCGCCGTCGGCCGCCGGCTCCGTCTCCTCGGCCGTCCCCGGTGCCGACGGCGGGGCCTGCCTCAGCTCCTCGATGCGCTGCTGGAGCTCCTCGGAGGGCGCCATCTCCAGCTCGCTCAGCCGTCGTTCCCGGAACGCCTCGTAGAGCTGGAGGGCATCGGCCGAACGCCCCCGCTCGGCCAGGGTCCGGATCAGCTCCCGGGCCGCTTCCTCCCGGAGCGGGGCCAGGTCGAGGGCCCGCCGGAACGCGCTCTCGGCGGACGCCAGGTCGCCCGTCTCCCGCGAAGACGTGCCCACCGAGAGGGCGGCCTCGTAGGCCTGCTGGCGAAGATGGCCCCGCTTGCGGTCCGCCCAGCGCTGGAACGGACGGGCGCCCTCCACCCGGACCCCCGCCAGGAAGTCGCCCGCGTGGAGCTCGAGCGCCCGGGCCTCCTCGCCCGCCTCCAGCGCCTCCCGGAACGCGGTGACGTCGGCCCG
>CAZEUW010000280.1:0-2547 GCA_964515425.1 uncultured Gemmatimonadota bacterium
GCCGCCGACCGGATCGCGGCGGAGCTCCTCGCACTGGCGCGCCGGGGAGGGGGCTCCCGTGAGTGATCGGGATCGGGTCCACGACGGGAGCGCGGCCGATGGCACCGCGGTGCCGTCCGACGAGGTCGTGGCGCCGGCCCGCCGCGAGGACCTGCCCGGGCCCGGCGCGGAGGTCCACCTGATGGGGGCCGCCGGGGCAGGCATGCGCGGCGTGGCGGCGCTTCTAGGGCCGGCGGGCCATGGCGTGACGGGCTGCGACCGGGAGGCCGACGCCGACGTCCCCGAGATCGAAGACGCGGGCGGACGATGGCTCGGGGGTCACGATCCTTCCCACGTCAAGGACGCCGCTCTCGTGGTGAGGAGCTCGGCCGTCCCCGAAGAGCACGAAGAGCTCCGGGCGGCGGAGGCGTCCGGCGTGCCCGTGTGGAAGCGGGCCCGGGCTCTGGGGGCGCTCGTCGACGACCGCCGGGTCGTCGGGGTGGCGGGCACCCACGGCAAGACGACGATCACGGCCATGACAGCGACCGCCGCCGCCGCGGCGGGCCTGGACCCCACGGCCGTGGTCGGAGGACGGGTCTCCCCCTGGGGACACGCCCGGCTGGGACGGTCCGACCTGGCGATCGTGGAGGCCGACGAGTACGACCGCTCCTTCCTGACGCTGGACCCGTCGCTGGCCGTCGTGAGCTCCATCGAGCCCGAGCACCTGGACACGTACGGAGATCTCGAGGGCCTGGTGGAGGCCTTCCACGTCTTCGCCGGGCGGGCGATCGGACGCGACGGGGTGCTGTTCGGAGCCGACGACCGGGGCGCCCGACGTCTCGGCGGTCGTCTCGGGGAACGCGCCGCCGGATACGGCTTCAGCGAGGACGCGGAGTTCCGGGTACGGCGCCTGGACGATCCCGAGGAGACGTCCAGCGTCGGCCCCGGGGGACCCGCTCAGAAGGGACTCCTGATGTGGGAAGAGGGCGAGCTGCCCTTCCGGCTCGGGACCCCGGGACGCCACAACCTTCAGAACGCCGCCGGCGCGCTGGCCGCGGTCCTCCGGCTCGGGGTCGACCCCGGGCGCCTGACGGACGCCCTGGCCGCGTTCCGGGGCGTGAATCGGCGCCTCCAGGAGCTGTATCGGGGGGCCGACGTGGTGGTGGTGGACGACTACGCCCATCATCCCACGGAGGTGAGGGCGGCCGTCTCCGCGGTGCGCGAGCACCATCCCGGTCACCGCGTGTGGGCCGTCTTCCAGCCGCACCTGTTCAGCCGCACGCGCTTGCTCCACCTGGGGTTCGCCGACGCCCTCGCAGGTGCCGATCATGGGCTCGTGCTGCCGATCTATCCGGCCCGCGAGGAGCCGATTCCCGGCGTCACTTCCAGCCTCATCGTGGACGAAGCCGGGGCGAGCGTGGAGCTGGTCGCGCGCGACGCGGCGCTCGATCGACTCGAGGACAGCCCGACGGAGGGACCGGCCGTGTGGCTGTTCATGGGGGCGGGCGACGTCACCGACCTGGCCCACGAGGCCGCGCACAGGGCGCGTCGTGCAGACGCCGGAGGAACCGCGTGACCCGGCGGACCCGCCGTCGCGTGGCCATCGTGGCGCTGGCCGCCCTGGTGGGGGCGACGGCCCCGGCCTGGGCGCCCCCGGTGCTCGGTCGGATGAGCGTGTTCCGGGTGGAGGCGGTGGACGTGACCGGCAATCGCTACCTGCCGGCCGACTCCGTGGTGGCCCGGGCCGCGGTTCCGGACTCGGCCTCGGTGTGGCACGATCCGGAGCCGTGGCTGGGTCGGGTGCGGAGCCATCCTCTCGTCCGGGAGGCGTCGGTGCGGCGCTCGGGCCTGGATCGACTCGAGCTCCGGATCGTCGAGGTCGAGCCGGTCGCCCTCACGGCGACGCCGACCCTGGTGCCCGTGGACGCCGACGGCCGGATCCTGCCGCTGGATCCCGCGCGCGCGTCCCTGGACCTGCCCATCCTCGGCACCCGGCCGGAGATGGACGACGACCGGATCACGGACGAGGGGACCCGGAGCCTCCTCGACCTGGTGGTCCGCCTGCGCGAGGCCGAGCCGGCCTTCGTCGAGACGGCCTCGGTCTTCGCCCCGGGACCGGGCGGCTCGGTGCAGATCCATCTCGTGGCGTCGGGCGCGTGCGAGACAGTCCTGCTCCCGGCCGACGATCCGATCGGCGGACTGCATCGCGTCGAGATGGCCCTGGGCGACTACGGGGGCGCGACGTCGGTGGAGGCGGCGGACGCCCGGTTCGAGGGACAGGTGGTGCTGCGGCTCGGGGGCGAGCGATGATCGGCGGTCCGCCGGTCGTGGCCGGGCTCGACGTCGGATCCTCGAAGACGTGCGCCGTCATCCTCGAGGGCGCGGCGGAGGAGGGAGGGCCCGAGCGGGTGCTCGGCGTCGGGCTCGCCTCGACCGAGGGCATGCGACGGGAGGAAGTGACCGACCTGGAGGCCACCACGCGATGCATCCGCGCCTCGCTGACCGAGGCCGAGGAGATGGCGGGCGTGGAGGTCCGGACCCCCTGGGTGGGGCTGGCCGGGGGACACG
>CAZEUW010000281.1:0-2545 GCA_964515425.1 uncultured Gemmatimonadota bacterium
ACCGGTCGGGGTCGTAGAGGTCCTGCAGGGCTGACCGGCCGATCGCCGAGAGCCCGTCCCCCCCGGCAGGGAACTCCCGGTTGGCCTCGAGCTGGATCACCCGCCCGTCGCGCACCAGGGCGTGGACGGCCTCGGGCTCCGGGCCCGCCCCGGCGAGGGTGGTGGCGTAGCGCACGTTCTCGCCCGGCGGGACGTCCTCGGGCGAGACCAGGTAGGGGAGGAGCCTGTCGGTCGTCTCCGGCGGCGAGCAGGCGGTGGCCGCCGCCCCCGCGCCCGAGAGGCCGAGGATCTTCAGGAAGTCGCGCCGGGACGTTCCGGTCTCGTGCTCGCTCATGCGGCTAATAGTGGCAGGTGGCGCAGTCCTGCGGCGCCCGCTGTGCGGCGTACCCGGTGTGGATACGCCGCGGATAGAGCCCGATGTCCTGCCGACCCTCGGGGATGTCGGGGAACTCGGCGTCCCGGACGAGCCGGTAGTTCGTGGCGACGTCGCCCGGCTCCGGCTGACCGCGATGGCATTCCAGGCACCACCCCATCGAGAGGTCGGAGTGCTTGTAGACGCGGTCCATCTCCTCGACGGGACCGTGGCACTCCTGGCAGGCGATGTCGTTGCGGAGGTGCGGCTGGTGGGCGAACTGCACGAACTCGGGGAGCTTGTAGACCCGGTTCCAGGCGATCGTCTGGTTCTCCTCCCACGCGGAGCGGAGGTCCCCGACGGCGGGCAGCTGGCGGCCCACCCACTGGTGGCAGCCCATGCACAGCTCCACCGAGGGCATGCTCACCGTCGCGCTGCGCCGGCCGTCGGTGTGGCAGTACTGGCACTCCATGGCCAGCTCGCCGGCGTGCCACCTGTGGCTGAAGGGGATCGGCTGCTCGGGCCCCCGGCTCGCGCGGTAGTGGTCGCGGATCGCGCGCTCGGCGGGGGTGAGGGTGTCGCCGCTCGCCCCGGCGACGGCGGAGACCTCGTCCTCCGCCAGGGTGTCGACGGGAAGGGTGTCGGCGGCCGCGGCGGGGCCGGCCGTGTCCGCCGCCTCCTGCGCCTCCTGCGCCTCGACCGCGCCGGCCGCCGGATCCTCTCCGCGATCGTCCAGCACCGCGACTCCCGCCACGGCCGCGCCCGCCACGAGGGCGAGCACGAGTGCCCCTGCGAGGATGGGAGGACGTCGCATGCGTGACGTGGTAGAGGGTCCGTGGTCTGGCGCCGCGGCCCGCGGCTCGCGGCGAGAACCGGCGCCCCGACGCGCGCCGGCCGAGCCGCGCTCAAGGTATCAGCCTTCCGAGGCGATGCAACTGGTCCGGGGGCGCACCTTACGCCGCCGGCCGGCCGCCGCAAGATTGTCCCGCGTCACGACCTCAGGGAGACAGGTGCCCCCATGGCCGAAGAGCCGATCCGACCGCCCGCGTCCGAGCCCGTGCCCCTCCAGGATCCGAGGCGGGAGTACGCCGAGCTGCGTGCCCGGATCGACGAGGCGGTGGCCCGCGTGGCCGAGAGCGGCCGCTTCGTGCTCGGCCCCGAGGTCGAGGCCTTCGAGGAGGCGTTCGCCGATCGGATCGGGGCGCGGCACGCGGTGTCGGTCAACAGCGGCACCGACGCCCTCGTGCTGGCCCTCGACGCCCTGGGCGTGGGCCCCGGCGACGAGGTGGTCACCTCGCCCTTCTCCTTCTTCGCCACCGCCGAGGCGATCCTGCGGCTGGGCGCCACCCCCGTGTTCGCCGACGTCCGGCCCGACACGCTGAACCTCGATCCCGCCGCCGCGGCCGGGGCGATTACCGACCGGACCGCGGCCCTCCTCCCCGTGCACCTGTACGGGCAGATGGCGGACGTGGCGGCCTTCCGCGAGCTCGCCGCGGGCCTCGGCCTCGCCCTGATCGAGGACGCCGCCCAGGCGCACGGCGCCGAGCGCGACGGGCTCGCGGCCGGCGCCGCCGGCGACGTCGCCTGCTTCTCCTTCTATCCGACCAAGAACCTCGGGGCCTGGGGCGACGGCGGGCTGGTGTCCACCGACGACGATGCCGTCGCCGAGCGGCTGCGGGGGCTCCGGGACCACGGACGGGAGGCGGCCGGAGGCTACGGCCACCGCGAGGTCGGCTACAACAGCCGGCTCGACGCGCTCCAGGCCGCCGTGCTCGGGGTGAAGCTGGGGGCGCTCGACCGGTGGAACGACCGCCGGCGGGAGCACGCCGCCGTCTACGACGCCGCGCTGGACGAGCACCCGGTGATCGCGGCGCCCGTGGCGCTGTCCGGAGCGGGTCACGTGTACCATCAGTACACCGTTCGCGCGCCCGACCGCGCGGCCCTGCGCGAGCTCCTGGAGGAGCGCGGGATCGGCCACGCCGTCTACTATCCGGTGCCCCTCCACCTGCAGGAGGCGCTGGCCGATCTCGGCCACGAGCCGGGTGCCTTCCCCGAGTCGGAGCGGGCCGCCGAGGAGGTGGTCAGCCTGCCGGTCTTCCCGGGCCTGAAGGAGGACGAACGGGCGCGCGTGGTCGCCGCGCTGGAGGCGTTCGAGGGGTGAGCGGGGCGCCCCCGCCGGTGCCCCCGCGTCGC
>CAZEUW010000282.1:0-2498 GCA_964515425.1 uncultured Gemmatimonadota bacterium
CGCCGCGCTCAGCGATGCCGTCAGCCCGTACGCCTCGAGGCCCCGACGGAAGAAGCCCTCGACGTCGCCCGAAATCTCGCGGGCGCGCTTCGCCTCCACGACGAGCGTCGCGTTGAAGCGCCCGTCGCCGACCGGCGCGAGCCCGAGGCAGCCGCCGGCGCCGATCCTCATCTGGCCCCGCCCTTCCGGCTCCAGCCGCGCGGCCGACGCCTCCGGGCGCAGCCGGCCCACGAGGGCCAGCCGCGGGCGTCCGCCCCGCTCGACGCCCGAGAGGCGCCGGGCCACGGTGGAGCGCAGGCCGTCGGCCCCCACGACGAGGTCGGCGTCCAGTTCCCTGATCTCGCCCCCGTCGTCCCGCGCCCTCACGCCGATCACCCGGTCGCCGCGCCCGCGCAGAACGAAGACCCGATGTCGCTCGAGGAGCGACGCGCCGGCCTCGACGGCGGCCTCGACCAGGAGGCCGTCCAGGTCGCGCCGGGGGAACGCGAGGGCGGCCGGTGTACCGGGCGGACTCTTCGGCTCCGTCCCGTCGGTCCCATCGAAATCGGCGCCGAACCAGCGCCCCGCCGGGGTCCGCAGCCGCCATCCGCGAAGCTCCGTGGCGCCCGCCGCGCGGACACGATCCAGCAGGCCCAGCTCGCGCAGGAGCGGCGAAGCGCCGGGGCTGAGGCAGTCGCCGCACGGCTTGGAGCGCGGGAACGACGCGGCGTCGAGCAGGGTGACCGGGCGACCGCGCCGCGCGAGGCGGAGGGCCAGCGAGCTGCCGGCCGGGCCCGCCCCCACCACCAGGACCTCGCTCACGCCGCGCTCCGAGAATCGTCGAGCGCGGCCCGCACCGCACCGCCCTCGACCAGGAGCCGGAAGGGAAAGGAGCGTCGCACACGGGCTCCCTCGAGTCCCGCCTCGGAGAGCAGCTCGCGGACCTCGCGCGGGCGGAAGGCGCGCCGCACGGAGACGGGGCCGTCGGTCCTCGGAAGCGGGTTGCTCCGCCAGGCGGTGGCCGCGAGCGCCCTGACGGCCAGCCAGGCGGCCCGGCTGCGCCGCAGATCCAGCACCGTCCACACGCCGCGGGTGACCCGGTCCACCTCCCGGAAGAACCGGACCGCTTCCGGGCGCTCCAGGTGATGGAGGACGGTGGAGGAGAGCGTCACGTCGAAGCTCCGGTCTGCGAAGGGCAGCGACGGTGCCGTGAGCCGCACGAACCGGAAGCGGACCCGACCCCGCTCCGTCGGTCCCGTCGCCCCGGTCCGCTCCCTGGAGATCCGGAGCGTCGTCGGATGCAGGTCGCCCAGGACGAAGAGTCGGGGTCGCCCGCGGGCGGGTCGATCGCCGGCCCCGAGCGCCTCTTCCAGGTCCCGGGCGACGTCTCCCCCGCCGCATCCCACGTCCAGCACGCGCACCGGACCCGACGAGGTCGGTAGCCGCCGGACGACGCTGCGGAGGACGGCCGCCGTGGCCCCCAGCCGCCGGTTCGAGGTGGCCAGGGCGTCGAGCGCCCGCGCCAGCTCGGCGGCGGAGCGGTCGGGGTCGTCCATCGCCTCGGCGGACCGGCGAGGTGAGAGACGCTCGAAGGGCGGCAGCACGGCTTCGATCCAGGTCACGCTGGAAAGGTAGATCCGGGGTCGGGCGGTCGAAAGCTCGGATCCGACGGGGGACAGGGCCTGTGCCGTGGAGGGGCCGCGCTTGACGGACGCCGGACCCGGGCCCTATTTTTAGCTCACGCTAATTTAGTCGCACCTAAAAACCACGGGCGATGGCCGACGAACCGCGAAAGCTGACACGACGTGACTGGCTGAAGCTCGGGAGCCTGGGCGTGGCGGGGCTCTCGGGAGCGGCCGTCCTGCGCCTGGCCGCGGACAGCGAGGCGGGGCGAGCGCTCCGACGCGCCGGCGTGACGCCTCCCGCGCCGTCCTCCCTCGCCGGGGAGGACGCGATCCAGGAGGTCCGTCACGACCCAGCCGACGCCGAGCAGCTCCGCATGAGCGCCACGGGCGGGTTCGAGGACGGGAGGACGGGCGACGGGTTCCATCCCGGCGAGTTCCTGACGGACTTCGACTGGGGCGAGGTCTCCCGGACCCCCGACGGACAGGTGGTCCGGGACTACGACTTCGTGGCCCTGGACCGTGAGATCGAGGTGGCGCCCGGGGTCTGGTTTCCGGCCTGGACCTACAACGGGCGCGTACCCGGCCCCACGATCCGCTGTCGGGAGGGAGACCTGATCCGCGTCCACTTCGCCAACGCCGGCTCGCACCCGCATACCATCCACTTCCACGGCACCCATCCGCCGGAGATGGACGGCGTGATCCCCCTCGTGGAGCCGGGCGAGAAGTTCACCTACGAGTTCGAGGCACGGCCCTTCGGCCTGCACCTCTACCACTGCCACGCCATTCCGCTGAAGCGGCACATCCACAAGGGGCTCTACGGGGCCTTCATCGTGGATCCCCCGGAGGGCAGGTCGCCGGCCCGCGAGATGGTGATGGTCATGAACGGGTTCGACA
>CAZEUW010000283.1:0-2491 GCA_964515425.1 uncultured Gemmatimonadota bacterium
ACGTGATCTTCGAGGAGTTCAAGGGCACCGGGAACAGCGAGGTGCTCCTGGACCGATCCATCGCCGACAAGCGCATCTACCCGGCCATCGACCTCAACCGGTCCAGCACCCGCAAGGAGGAGCTGCTGCTCAGCGAGACGGAGCTCAACCGCACCTACGTGCTCCGGAACTTCCTCTCCGACATGCGCGCCGCCGAGGCCATCAAGTTCCTCATCAAGAAGCTGGAGGACACGGCGGACAACGAGGCCTTCCTCGAGGCCATGGCCCGGGGCGGATGACGGAGGGAGCCGCGCCGCCCGCTGCACGCGACCCGGGGCGCGTCGAGCCGCGTTCCCGCCGCCGCCCGTTGACGCCCCGTTGACGGACGGCGGCGAGGGTGGGGGCGCGGGAGGCGCCGACGCCGCCGCGGAGCGGCTGGAGGAGGCCCGCCGGGAGCGCGGCCTGGCCGACCCCCGGCCGGCCTACCGGAAGCTCCTGAAGCGGCTCTCCACCGAGGACCGGGAGGCCTACCGCGAGGCGGTGCGTCACTTCGAGGAGGAGCTGGTGCCCGCGGTGGCCGGCGGCGGAGCGGAGCCCGTGGCGGCGTGGATCCGGTACGGACTGCGCCTGGCCTCCGCGCTCTCGGACGGCGAGGCGCGGGCCGTGGACGAGGCCGGCCGGGCCGAGCCGGTGGAGGACGCGGGCGACCCGCCGGTGGGGCCGCTCGTCCTGTGGCTGCCGGCCTCCGCCGGGGACCGGGCGCTGGCCCTGGCCCGTCCCGAGGAGATGAGCGACGCGCAGCGGGCGACGCTGGAGCTCCTGACCTGATCTGACCCGAGGGACGCGAGCGGGCTGGGCCCTCCCGTCGCGACGCGGTGGCTCTGGCCCCGACCGTCACGGCCGGGCCAGGAAGTCGTACGAATAGGGCTCGAGGGGCTCTCCCGCCCGCGCTTCCTCGTACTTCTCCAGCGACGCGGCGACTCGCCCCGGTCGATCATCCCGAAGGGTGTGGGGGATGATCACGACGCCTGAATGGGGCTCCCGGGCCTGGAAGAACTCGACCGTGAGCTCGCGGAAGTCATCACGGTTGCAGGTGACCAGCGCCCGTCCGTCCGCTGCCGCCCCCCGGAGCTGCCGTCGATCGGACAGGCCCTCTCGGTCGAGCTCGTGGATGCTGCGGACGTCGACCCCACGGTCGCGGGCCACGGCGGCCACCTCGGGATTGACGTCCTCGTCCAGGAGATATCGGGCCATCGAGGAGCCCGCTCCCCGTCAGCGGCGGTGCTCGGGCCGCATGAACGGGTGCTCCTCGTACACGTGCTCGGGGCTGAGCTCTTCTTCCCGCTCCAGCCGGCGCTCGATCGCCTCCGGATACAGCTGGTGGTAGTTGAGAGCGGCCCGCAGCTGCTGCTCGTCGAGAGTGGGGAAGGCGTCCTGCAGACGCTCCCGGTCCTCACCGCAGCGCCTGTAGGCGGCGATCACCTCCCACACGTCGACCCCCGATCCCGCCACCGCGGCTCGCCGTCCGGTCGGCCCGGAACGGAAGACGATCCCCGGCGCCCGCCGCATGCGGACGGCCTCCTCCACCAGCTCGGCGATCGTCTCCGAGAAATTCTGGCCCGTGCGCTCCTGTTCGCGCTCGATCTCGTCGGCCAGCTGCTCGGGAAGGCGGATGCCGCGGGCTCGGGTCTTCATCGGGGCCTCCCGGTGTGTGCTCATCGTGCACATCATGCACTACGTGCTCGCCACCACCAGGTTCCCTGCGCGCGCCGGCGACCTCTGCCGGCCGTCCGCAGTCAGGGCCGGCCGAGAACCTCGTCCGGCGACGCCCACCCCACCGACAGGGCCGTCCGCCCGTCCCGGAGGCCGATGGCCCCGTCCACCCGGAGGGTCCCGCCGCCGGGGCCGATCCCGAGGCGAAGGCCCGTTCCTGCGTCGACGTGGGCCCGCTCCCCGGGCCAGCCGTCGGCCCGGTCGGCGGCCGCCGCGGCGTCCACGAACCCGGCCAGGCCGGCCCGCAGGGGCCCGATCCCGCCCAGCCAGGCGGTGGTCTCCGCGCCGCCGTGGACCAGGGTCCGGCCGAAGGCGGGGCCCGTGACCCGCCCGTCCTCCAGCAGCGGGTGCGCCCGCAGAAGCGGCGGACGGCCCCGCCCGGTCCCGGCGCCGGGCCACAGCGCCAGCGGCGCCCCGACGGAGGCCCGGTGCAGCCCGCCGCGTAGGGACGCGGTGACGCCACTCCCCGCCTCGCCCAGCCGTCCCCGAGCGTCCGCCGCCAGCGTCCGGAAGGAGGGGCGGCCCTCCGCCAGGGGCGTCCAGGCCGCGCCCCGGAGGCCGACCGTCCACCCGCCGCCGTCGGTCCACCACCGGGCGCCGAGCCCCGCCCGCAGGTACCGGTGGTTTCCCCGACCGAGCCGGCCGTCGGTCCACCGGTCGTACCCCACCGAGGCCCGCCCCCGGAGCCGGCCGGTGAGCCACTCGGCGGCCGACAGGGCCGCCCGGCGCCGCTCCTCCT
>CAZEUW010000284.1:0-2490 GCA_964515425.1 uncultured Gemmatimonadota bacterium
TCGTCCTGGCCTCGGTGTTGCTCACCGCCGTGGTGCTGTTGCAGGAACCCAAGCAATCGGGGCTCGGCGAGGGCCTCGCCGGCGGCGGGGGCGGGGGCGACTTCACCTCCGGCGGCGGTACGCAGGGGGGCCTGCACCGCATGACCATCTACCTGGGCGTGTCGTGGGGCCTGTTGGCGCTGTTGCTGCAGGTGGTGCCCCGCTGACGACGTCCCCATGTCTCGAACGGTGCCTTCGGCCCCGCCGCGCCCTGCGGTGGGGCCGGCCCGTTCCCGGGGCCGAGGGGGCAGCGGGAGCTGCGCCCCGGGCGACGTTCGACGGGTCGCGCCCGCCTTGCGAGGCGCCCCACGTCACGGTACGCTGACCAGCGTCGTACGAACGGGTCCCGGGTAGTTCGCACCGGCATGGGGCCGGGTTCCGGAGTCCCCGCGACACCCCTGGAGGTAGCATGAGAAGACTCGTGATGTTCGTGGCGGCGCTGGCGCTGATGCCGCTCGCGCTGGCCCAGCCGTTCGAATGGCCGCAGGATTGGTCCACGGCGGAGGCCGGGGAGGCGTCGGAGGGGGGTCGTTACCGGGCGTACGCGATCTCGGATCCGCGCACCTTCAATCCGTTCGTGAGCGCCGAGGAAAACGACATCGTCGACATGTACGAGTCGGTGGCGCTGTTCAAGCTCGATCCCTACACCTACGAGTTCCTGCCGTACATGGCCACCAACTACGAGGCCTCCGAGGACGGCACCGTGTTCACGGTCGACATCCGTGAAGGCATGCGCTTCTCCGACGGGGAGGAGATCACGGCGCAGGACTTCTACACCACCTACCTCCTCGAAACCGACGAGGACGTCGGCTCCAACGCCTATGACGGCTGGTTCGTCGGGGACGACCTGATCCAGCTCGAAATGCTGGACGAGATGACGCTGCAGTTCACCTTCCCGGCGGCGGATCGCGGCGCGCTCGCCACGATGGGCGGCCTGACGCCGACGCCGGACCACATCTTCGGCGAGGCCTACCGCGAGGGCGGCGCCGAGGCGATCACCGACATGTGGGGGACGGAGACCGACGTCGAGGAGATCGTCTCCCCGGCGCCGTTCGTGCCGGAGAGCTACGCCCCCGGCGAACGGGTGATCTTCGAGGCGAACGAGTACTTCGGCGACTGGAACGTCGACTTCGAGGGCAACGGGCTCCCGTACCTGCAGACCTACCAGGTCACCATCGTGGAGTCGACGGACGCGGCCCTGAACCTCTACATCGCGGGCGAGATCGACGCCTACAGCCCCGCCAACCTCGACGAGGTCGGCGTGGTCAACCAGGCGATCAACAATGGCGACATCGAGGCCGTCCTGAAGCCCAACCTCAGCCCGCGCGCCTCCAGCAACTTCATCGTCTTCAACTGGAACAAGGCGAGCGAGCCCGAGAAGCAACGCCTGTTCCGGTCCTCGAAGTTCCGGCAGGCCATGAGCCACCTCGTCGACCGAGAGGCCCTCATCGACCTGGTCTACGGCGGGGCGGCGGAGCCGATGTGGACGAACGTCTACCAGATCTTCCCGGACTGGGTCAGCCCCGACCCGCCCAAGTTCCCGTACGACCCCGAGCGGGCGCGTGAACTGCTGGCCGAGCTGGGCTACGCCCGCACCAACGACGACGGCATCCTGGTGAACGCCGACGGCGAGGAGCTGTCCTTCACCATCGCCACCAACTCGGGCAACGCGCAGCGCGAGCAGATCCTGCAGCTCGTGGTGGACGAGGCACGCGAGATCGGCGTGGAGATCGACGGGCAGGCGGTGGAGTTCAACCTCCTCGTGGACCAGCTCCTCTCCACCGGCGAGGACCGCCCGTTCGACGGCATCCTGATCGGCCTGCAGAACGCCGACCCGAACTGGCCGCTCGGCGCGAACGTCATCCCGTGCGGGACCAACCTGCACGCCTGGAACACCTCCGGCGAGTGCCTGACGCCGCAGGAGACGCTCGCCAGCGAGCTGTTCTACGAGGGCCAGCAGACGCTGGACACGGACGAGGCCAAGCAGATCGCCTACCGGATCCAGGACGCGCTCGCCGAGCTGCAAGCGCAGATCTTCACGGTGAGCCCGCTGTCGCACTTCTCTTGGCTCGACCGCGTGGGCGGCGAGCACCCCGACGACATCGTGAACGACTACGTCGGGACGCGCGAACTCGAATTGACCTTCGTGCGCTGACCGATTCCCTCGGCTCTGAGGGGCGCGGCCGTCGCTGCCCGCGCCCCTCGGGCCCCCGCAGGTCCTATCTGACTCGAGTATTCCCGTACGACGGCGGGCGCCGGGCCCGGCCGTCCCATCTTCCAGGAGGACCCCGTTGGTCCCGTATGTCCTGCGCCGGTTCCTGCACCTGATCCCCACCTTCATCGGGGCGACGCTGCTCGCGTTCCTGATCTCGCAGCTGGTGCCCGGCGACTTCCTGAACCAACGCGCGCTGGAACCGAACGTGCGCGAGGAGACCATCGAACGTCTGCGCA
>CAZEUW010000285.1:0-2437 GCA_964515425.1 uncultured Gemmatimonadota bacterium
GCGTGTCCGTGCGCCATCGTCATCTCGACGCCGGTGGCCGTCATCAGCGGCATCGCGGCGGCCGGCCGCACCGGCGTCCTGATCAAAGGCGGCACCCCCCTCGAGCGGCTGGGCGACGTCGAGGTGGTCGCTCTCGACAAGACCGGGACCCTCACCCACGGCCATCCCGAGCTGACCCGCGTGGTCGCCGCCGACGGGTGGACCGAGGAGGAGGTCCTGGCGCTGGCGCGGACGCTGGAGAGTCGGTCCGAGCATCCGCTCGCCCGGGCGGTGGTGCGCGAGGCCCGGGAACGGGGCGTCCGGGCGGCGGGCGGCGAGGTGACCGGCTTCGAGGCGCTGCCGGGGCGGGGGATCCGGGCCGTGCTGGACGGCGTCGAGCACCGCGTCGGCCGCCCGGAGCTGTTCGACCGCCTCCCGCCGGAGCTCGAGGAGGCGCTCCACCGCCACCGGGGCCAGGGGCTCACCTCGGTCGTCGTCGGGCCCGCGGCGGGGCCCGTCGGCCTCCTCTCGCTCGGCGACCGTCCGCGCTCGGAGGCGGCCGCCACGCTCGAGGAGCTTCGCCGGGGGGGCGTTCGGAAGATCGTGATGCTCACCGGCGACGGCCGGGAGACGGCAGAGGCGATCGCCCGAGAGCTCGGCGTCGACGAGGTGCACGCGGAGCTGCTCCCCGACGAGAAGGTCGAGCACGTGCGTGCCCTGGAGCGGGAGCACGGTGCCGTGGCCATGGTGGGCGACGGGGTGAACGACGCTCCGGCCCTGGCCGCCGCGAGCGTCGGGATCGCGATGGGCGTCGCCGGGAGCGACGTGGCGCTCGAGACCGCCGACGTCGCGCTGATGGGCGACGAGCTCGGGAAGCTCCCCTACCTCTTCGCCCTCTCCCGCCGGGGGCGGAACGTGATCCGGCAGAACATCGGGGCGTCGCTGGGGATCAAGCTCGCTCTGGCGGTGGGGGTGCCGCTCGGTTGGGTGTCGCTCATCGTGGCGGTGCTGGCCGGAGACATGGGCGCCTCGCTCGGCGTCACCGCCAACGCGATGCGGCTGGCGCGCCTCCGGCCGTAGGCGCCTCCTAGAGTCGCTCGAAGGCCCGGCCGAGCCGCTCCTCCGCCTCGTAGGCGATCGGGGCCAGGGCCTCGTCGCCCGCCACCGCGAGCTGCGGGGCCGGCTTCAGGTAAGCGGCCTCGGCGCCCTCCGCCGTCTCGCCCACGACCACGTTGCAGGGCAGCAGCAGGCCGACGTTGTCGTTCCGCTGCAGGGCCCGGTGGGCGAGCTCGGGGTTGCAGGCCCCGAGGATCACGTAGCGGCGGAACTCCTCGCCGAGCTTCTCCTTCATCGCCCGCTTCACGTCGATCTCGGTGAGGATGCCGAACCCCTCCGCGCCGAGCGCCTCGGTGACCCGCTCGACCGCCTCCTCGTAGGAGACGCCCGGCAGGTCGCGATGTCCCGCGTAGTCGTCGGCGTGCATGGCGTGCCTCCTCGTGGCTCAGCTTTCGGGTGATCCGCGGTCGCCGTTCCCGTCGCCGCTGCCCCTGTCCCTGTCGTCGTCGCCGCCGTCCAGCTCCGAACGGACGAGCCGTGCGGCCTCGACCATGTTCGCCAGCGCCGGCTCGACCTCCTCGTAGGCGCGCGTCTTCAGCCCGCAGTCCGGGTTCACCCACAGCCGCTCGACCGGGAGCACCGTGAGCGAATCCCGGATGCGCCCCGCCATCTCCTCGACTTCCGGGATGCGGGGGGAGTGGATGTCGTAGGCGCCCGGACCGATGTCGCGGCCGTAGTCGTAGCGGCGGAAGACCTCCAGCAGCTCCTCGTCCGAGCGGGCGTTCTCGATCAGGAGCACGTCGGCGTCCATCGCCTCGATGTGCTCGATGATGTCGTTGAACTCGGAGTAGCACATGTGGGTCTGGACCTGGGTCGCCGGCTCCGCCGAGGAGGTGGCGAGCCGGAAGCAGCCCACCGCCCAGTCCAGGTACTCGGCCCATTCCTCCCGGCGGAGCGGCAGCCCCTCCCGCAGGGCGGGCTCGTCGACCTGGATCACGGGCGCCCCGGCCCGGTCGAGGTCCCGCACCTCGTCGCGCACGGCGAGGGCGAGCTGCCGGCAGGTCTCGCTCCGGGGCTGGTCGTCGCGCACGAAGGACCACTGGAGCATCGTGACCGGGCCCGTCAGCACGCCCTTCACGGGGCGGTCGGTGGCCGCCGCGGCCCGCTGCCACCAGCGGACCGTGATCGGATCGGGCCGGCGGACGTCCCCGTAGAGCACGGGCGGCTTCACGCACCGGCTCCCGTAGGACTGCACCCAGCCGTGCTCGGTGAAGGCGTAGCCCTCCATGCGCTCGGCGAAGTACTCCACCATGTCGTTCCGCTCGAACTCGCCGTGCACCAGCACGTCGACGCCGGCCTCCTCCTGGAGGTCGAGGCAGCGATCGATCTCCTCCTCCAGGAG
>CAZEUW010000286.1:0-2422 GCA_964515425.1 uncultured Gemmatimonadota bacterium
GGTGGAGCTCGACCAGCACTCGGTCACGGTGGGGCCCGACGGCGAGGTCGAGGCCGACATGCGCGCCCGGGTGATCACGGTCGAGGGTCGCGTGGACGGTGACCTCTCGGCCGAAGAGCAGGTCGTGGTGAGAAGCTCGGCCCGCGTGGAGGGCGACATCTCGGCGCCGCGGGTCGTGCTGGAGGACGGAGCCCACTTCCGTGGCGGCGTGGACATGGAGGAGGCCTCACGACCGGATCGCCGGAAAGGCGGCGCCAACACCACCGATAGGAGAACGTCCTCGGGCCAGGAGCCCGCGGCGTCGGTTTCGAGTGACGGAAAGCAGGAGAAGGAGGAGAAGGAGGAGTCCGGGGCCCGGGCGAAGGGCACAGCGGACTCCACCGCCGAGGTCGCGTCGTAGGAGTCCACCGGGTGGACTTGCTGCGGCGGGTCGGCGAGATCCTCTCGCCCTCGGGCGAGGCGTCCGAGGAGCCGCCCCCCGGATCCGTCGAGCGGCACACCCCCGGGATCTCGGCGCTCTTCGGCGGGATCGACGAGGGCGCGAGCCACGCGGTGCTCGATCTCGGACGCGCCACCGGGTCCAGCCTGCGCGTCTACGAGCGCTTCGCCGCGCAGGTGCGCTTCGCGGACCTGCTCGCCATCCGGTCGGAGCGGGGGCTGGCCGGGGCGTTGAGCGCCATCCCGTCGCAGACCGAGCGGCCCTACGACCTGGTGTTCGCGTGGAACACCCTGGACCGAATCCCGCCGCCGGAGCGTTCTCATCTGGTCCGTCGGCTGACGGAGGTGAGCGCGCCGCGCGCGCGCCTCCACGTGGTGGCCGACGCTTCCGAGGGCACCACCGCGGAGGTCCCGGTCCGGTTCTCCCTCCTGGACGTCGATCGGATGCGTTACGAGCTCGACGACACGGCGCGCCCGGTTCGGGACCGGCTCCTGCCGGCCGACATGGAGCAGCTGCTCGCGCCGTTCCGGGTGGTCCGGGGGTTCACCTCGCAGACCGGCCTGCGTGAGTACGTGGCGGTCCGCGAGGAACGGAGCGGAGGCGACCGCGCGCGGCCCGCGTGAAGGACGGAGAGCCCGACGTAGAAGTCCCGTTGGACAGGCACCCCCCGGCCTGAATCGCCCGCTGGACGCCGAACCACTCCCTGTTTCTGGGGTGATCCGTCCCCATCCCCGCACGGATTGGGACGTTCCTTCCCACCCGGTCTGAGGGCGACTCACCCCGCGTTGATCCCCAGCGTCCCGTTGCCGTGCGGGCTCGTGACCGGGTTCCGCACGTCCGCAGCGATGCGGGTCGTCGTCTTGCCCCTCTTTACCCCTGAAGCTGGTGTCGACGGGATCTTCGTCCGTCGCGCCGATCGAAACGGGGAGGCAGAGGATCGCATCCCGCCTATCCAGGGTCCCGCGACCCGCCACGTTCACGGGAGGGAAGCGCCATGCGTGACATACACGATCCCACGGAGCCCGCGGCCAGCTACCGGCGAGCGAGAGGCTCGGCGTTCGTGGCCGCTCTCGCTCCGCGCCTGAGCCGAAACAGCAACGAGTTCCGAAAGTTGGTGGACCGAGCGTCCGGCTCGCTCGATGACGGAACGGGCGCGCAGGAGATGGCCGAGCGGCTCGGCTACGACGAGTCCCTGGTCCGGACCGTCTACCTCCTGCGGGCGGCTCCAGGGCCCAACGGTTAGCCTGTCAGAAGCTCCGAGTCTCCGTCCTTCCGTGCGTCTCCTTTTCCTCTGACAGACCCCCGGGCTCGACGGTCTTCAGCAGCCGGAGCGTCTCGAGGAGGGCTACGGCGCCTACATGGAGCGGCTCGACGACGAGCGGAGCCGGCCGCGCCCCGGGGTCTCGACCATCACGGCGATTCCCGGACGGGCGTCATGTGCTCCCGCAGCCAGAGGGCGAACGCCTCCTCCGACAGCTCGCCGGCGCTGAGGTCGACGATGACAGCGACCGCTTCGGGCTCCGGGGCGTCGAGGTCGTGGCCGTTCATCCGGAGGAACGTGTAGGTGGCCATCAGGGCCGACCGCTTGTTGCCGTCCACGAACGGGTGGTCGCGGACGAGGGCGCCGGCGTGGGCGGCCGCCAGGTCGGCGAGGTCCGGGTCATCGCCGTAGGCCCGGACGTGCCGCGGTCGCGCCAGGGCGGATTCCAGCAGACCGCGGTCCCGCAGGCCCGGATGTCCACCGTGCCGCTCGACCTGGTCGTTGTGGATGAGCTCGACGACGAGCGGGGAGAGCCAGGCGGGCTCCGACCCGCCGCTTCCGCTCACGCGTCAGCCAGCTCGCGCAGGGCGTTCCGGTACTTCCGGGCCCCCCGCTCGTAGGCCTCCATCGCCTCCTCGAAGTCGGGGTCGTAGGGGGTGATGAGGAGGCCGCGTTCGGTCTCGATCACGGTCAGCTCGTCTCCCTCCTCGATGTGGAGACGG
>CAZEUW010000287.1:0-2414 GCA_964515425.1 uncultured Gemmatimonadota bacterium
GCTCCAGGCCGCGGGCTCGTTCTCCGGGACGACCACCGCCGACGCGACGGTGGAGGTCCGCACGGCGTCGGGCACCTGGATCGAGGTGGGCTCGGCGACCGACGCCGACCTCGAGATGCAGTCGGAGGGCGGTGAGCTCGTGGTGGGCAGCGGCGCGACCGTGGACGCCGGGAGCTACACCGCGGTGCGCCTCACGCTCGACAACGCGACCACGACCGTCGACGCCGGCAGCTCCATCGGCGGCGTCCTGCTCGACGTGGACGTGGACGTGGCGGTCGGCGGCGACGACAACAGCGTCGTGATCGAGAAGGAGCTGGCCTTCGACGTCGACGCCGAGTCGAGCACCTCGGTGGTCTTCGACCTGAACGCGGAGAGCTGGGTCGACCAGACCGCCGTGGACGGGGGAGCGGCCTCGGACGCCGACGTCCGGGCGGCGACGACCGCCTTCCTGGCCGCCTCGTCCGGCTGACGGCACGGCGCCGACGCCGGACACGGCGGGCGGTGCGGGTCGGCGGCGGGATCTTCATTCCCTGAGCCGTCCCTCCCGGGCCAGCGCGCGGGCGAGCCGGGGCATCGCCTCGCCCGCCCGCGCCTCGACCCGGACCCGGGCGGCCTCGTCGCCGCGCGTCGGCCCCAGGTTGACGATGGCCACCGGCCGGCCCTCCTCGGCGGCCCGGTGGACGAACCGGTAGCCGGACCAGACGGCGAGCGAGGAGCCGACGACGAGCAGGGCCTCGGCCCTCTCGAACAGCTCCCAGGCCGACTCGACGCGGGCGCGCGGCACGTTCTCCCCGAAGAAGACCACGTCGGGCTTGAGGCGGCCGCCGCAGCCCGTGCACTCGGGCACCGTGAAGCTCCGCTCCACGGCGCGAGGCAGGGCCGCGTCGCCGTCGGGGGCCACCTCCACGGTGCGGTCGGTCCAGCCGGGGTTCGCCGACTCGATCCGGCGCTGGACGTCGGCTCTCCTCTCGTCCCGACCGCAGTCGAGGCAGGTGACCCGCGCCAGGTCGCCGTGCAGCTCCACCAGCTCCCGGCTCCCGGCGCGCCGATGGAGGCCGTCCACGTTCTGGGTGATGACGCCCCGGAGGGCGCCGGACCACTCCAGCCTCGCCAGCGCCCGGTGCGCCGCGTTGGGTCGGGCGCGGTCCATCCGGGGCCAACCGAGCGCGCTCCGCGCCCAGTAGCGTCGGCGCGCAGCGTGATCGGTGACGAAGTCGCGATAGCGGATCGGGCTCGGCACCCTCGGCCCGGAGTCCGGCCCGCGGTAGTCCGGAATGCCGGATTCGGTGCTGCACCCCGCGCCGGTGACGGCGACGAACGGGCGCTCCGCGAGGAGCCGGACCAGGGCATCGAGGGCGGGGGCGGTGGTGGCCATGGACGTCCCCAACCTATGCGAGCCAGCCCCGATCGACGCGAGCCCCGGGGGAGGCCGGAGACGGAGCCGGCCGTCAGGGCCAGCGCACGCCCTGCAGTCGTCCTCCCAGGGTGCGCCGGTCGTAGGCCACGTTCCGAGCGTGGGCCTCGTCCACGATCGCGCGCGCCTCCTCGTCGGCGTCGTGGACCAGCAGCGTGCAGGAGAGGCTCCGCAGCCCGGCGAGGTCCCGCACGATGCGACCGCCGGCCTCCGCGACGAGCGCCCGGTGGCCCGCCTCGTGTCGGCGCACCGCCGCCTCGAAGCGACGCCAGCGCCCGGCCAGGCCCACCTCGGCTCCTTCCCGCTCCGGCCAGCGCGGGAGCACGGTCTCGAGGTCGATGTCGACCCGGGGCCGGACGATCCGACAGCCGGTCGCCGACCTCCGCATCCCGTAGTCCCACTTCAGGCTCCATCGCGTGAGGCCGTAGACCCGGTAGCCGCCGTGGGGTGGGGCCTCGCGCGCCAGCGAGGAGGCGAGCTGCGCCTCGTCGCGGCCCCGGACCTCGTAGAAGCTCAGGCTCTCCTGCACGCGGACGCCGGGATGGCCGCGGACCGCGGCGGGATCGGACTCCCGCGGTGGGTGGTCGGCCGCGGTCGCGCAGGCGAGGACCGGCAGGAGCAGCGCCGGGACGAGCCCGGTCCGGAGGAGCCCGGCCGGGAGACCGGGGCGGGCGAGGCGCCGCGACGGTCGGGAGGGCGCCGTCCTCAGCTCCCCCGCTTGCGGAAGTAGAAGCGGCGGAGCTCGTCGCCGCCGGCGCCGCCCCCCACCATCGTGAGGCGGTACCCGCGCTCCTTCATCGCCGCGACCAGGTCGCTCTCGGGGTGGAGGGTCGCCAGGTCGGGCAGGTCCTCGGGCCGCTCCGGCGGCTCGCCGTCGAAGCCGAAGGCGCGGCGGTCCTCGCCCTCCTGCCGGCTGGCGATGCTGACGACGTCGGAGCTGCTCGGGGGGAAGTCGGCCATGTCGGATGATGATACGCCCGCCCGGCTCCGTCGTTGCAGG
>CAZEUW010000288.1:0-2413 GCA_964515425.1 uncultured Gemmatimonadota bacterium
GCAGGTCGTAGTCGTAGACGCTCGCCTTGAAGCCTCCGTCCATCCCCTCGTGGGCTACGTCCACCGCGTAGCCCTCCTCCCTGAGGCCCTTCTCGACGAAGCTCGCCACCTTCTTGTTGTCCTCGATGACCAGCACCTTCATGGGGGCTCCCTGGCTCAGGGGGACGGACGGACGAGGGAGCCCGGCGAGCTCCCGACGCCGCAGGCTCCGCCTGGAAATCTACGAAATGGCCACTGTCGCCGAAGGCGTCAGGAGGGCCGGGCCGCGGGAGAGGTGGAGGCACACGCCGTCTCGCTCGCGCCCTCGGGCCGCTCCGGACCCGTCGCCGGCACCGCCCGGACGAACATCGACTCGAAGCGCTCGACGAGATCGCGGATCGCCCCGAGGCTTTCCCGGGCTTCTCGCTCGCCCGCCGCCATACGCTCCGCGGGACGCGTGAAATCGGCCCAGTCCACCGCGTCGACCTCCGGCGTGACGATGAGGTCGGCCTTCAGCAGGTGCTCCTGCTCCAGGGCATAGCGGGCCACTTCGTCGGCGCGCATGACGACTTCCAGGCTCGTCCGGAGGGGCAGGCTCCCGAGCGGCGGTCCCAGGACGTCGACGGCAACCACCCGCCCGGCGCCGAGCTGTCGGCAGGTGTCCACCGGAACGGGCTCGGCGAACGCGCCGTCGGCCGGCCGGAGACCGTTCAGGCTCGGCGGGCGGCAGGAGCCCCGGCAGGGCCATGCTGGCGTAGACGGCCTCGGCGAGCCTCCCGGAGGCGAAGATCATCCGCGCCGGCCGCTGTCGAGGTCCACGGCCGACATCTCAGGGCTCCGCGGGCCGCGGCGGGCCAGGGCCTGGAACTTCCGGACGATGGAGGGCGGCGGCCCGGCCTCGTTGCCCTCCAGGAGCCCGATCTGGGCGAGTGCCCCCCGCCGCCAGCAAGGGCCACCCCCAGGCCCGGCGACAGGCACCCGCAGCCGCGCGCCCTGTCGCGGCTAGCCATTCGTCTCGGCGACGCCCCCGGTGGGAGGCGCCGTGGGTTCGCGCTTCTCGACCACCGCACCGACGCGATGGCCCGCCTGCCGGATCGCCGCCGTGATCTCGCCGACCGTCACGATCGTCGGATCGAAGGTGACGTGGGCGCGCTCCGTCGTTCCGCTGACGGCGGCCTCCGTGACGCCCCGCAGGCGACCGAGACGCCGCTCCTGGACGACCGCCTCGCTCCCCGAACAGCTCATCCCGATCACCGTCAGCTCCGTGTGTACCCGTCCCTGATCCGCCATCTCTCGCCTCCGTTCGAATCTGGACGGCTCCATCGGTCGGCCCAACCGGAGACGGTTTAGCACGATCCGCCTGACGTCACGGTGAAGACCGGATTAGGACGGCTTCACGTACTCGCCGCCCTTCGCCGGCGCCTCCGGCGCGGTCGCGCCCGAGCTTGATGAGCGGGTAGCAGAGGCCGTAGACGCCGGCCAGCGCAGCGACCAGTCCGAAGCGGGCCCGCGCCGTCATGGAGGCGTCGGCACGGGTGGTCAGCTCCCGACCGGTGTGGAAATCCCGTCGCCAGTGACCTCCGCCAGCTCGCCGACGCCGAGGGCGGCGTCCGTCCGGCGCCTGATGGCTGGGGATGGAGGTCTCGGGGACGAGCGTGTTCATGATCCCGCCCAGATGGCTCTCCCACGGGTCGGTGGCCCGGCGGAGCAGCGTCCCGCGGGCACGCTCGAGCAGACCGCCACGCTTCAGGGCCGTGAGCGTGCGGACGATGGACGTCGTGTTGCACGAGACCACGCGGGTGGACTCGCGGCCGACGGCGCTGGCGTAGTTCGCGTCGGCCACGAAGGAGTGCCCCGTCACGTCGTGCTTCTCACCGCCCTGGACGACGAACCGGACACCGGCCTCGCGGTAGCGTGACGCTCTCGGCGCCGAGTCCCTTGGGCGTGCAGTCGACGACGACGTCAACGGCCGACAGCAGGTCGTCGAGTCCGCCGGCCACCTCCACCCCGGCCGCCGCCATCGTCCGGACCGCGTCCTCCGTGGCGCCGAAGAGGGAGATCCCGCGGCGATCGGCGACACGCTTGCCGATCACGCCGTACCCGTTCACGCCGACCCGTATCCGTCCGTCCGTGTCGCTCATCTCGTCTCCTCCGGTCTCGAAGCCTCGAATGCGGCCCGGGCCGCCTCGCGGACGAGCCTCATCTGTCTCCGTCCCCGGACTCCGGGCCGGGGGACGCTTCGCCGTGACCACCGTGACTCCCGCCGCACCCGCCGTGCCCCCCGTGCATCTTCAGGTGCATCCACAGGAAGACCGCGCCGAATGCGATCCAGAGCCAGTTGTCCGTCAGCCAGTCCATGATCTCTCTCCACTCGTTCGTACGTCGTCTGTCTCACGGTCCCGGACGGACGTCCGGCGACGCGGCACGTAGGCCG
>CAZEUW010000289.1:0-2378 GCA_964515425.1 uncultured Gemmatimonadota bacterium
CATCGCCGGGCTGGTGTCCGGCGCGGCCGACGGCGAGGGCCTGGGCAACCAGGTCCTCGCACGCATCCGCGAGGTGGACGCGATCTGCCACGTCGTCCGGTGCTTCGAGGACGCCGACGTCGCCCATGTCTCCGGCGACGTCGACCCGGCCCGGGACGTCGGGACCATCGAGACCGAGCTGATCCTCAAGGACCTGGAGACGGTCACGGAGCGGCGCGAGGACGCCGAGCGGGCGGCCAAGTCGGGCGAGCGGGAGGACGTCGCCGCCGCCGACGCGCTGGCGGGGCTCGAGTCGCACCTGGCGGGGGGCGAGCCGGCCCGGACCTTCAGCGTGAACGGCGATCTCGCGGAGCAGGCCCTCGAGGACCTGTTCCTGCTGACCGACAAGCCGGTGCTGTACGCCGCCAACGTCGCCGAGGACGAGCTGCCCGACGGCGGTGCTCACGCCCGCACCGTGGCGGGGCTGGCCGCCGAGCGCGAGGCCGGGACCGTGGTCGTGAGCGCCCAGGTCGAGGCCGAGCTGGTGGACCTGCCGGAGGCCGAGCGGGCGGAGTACCTCACGACCCTGGGGCTGGAGCGCAGCGGCCTCGAGCGGCTGATCGCCCGGGCCTACGACCTGCTGGGGCTGATCACCTTCTTCACCGCCAACGAGAGCGAGGCCCGGGCCCGGCCGATCCCCCGCGGGGCCACGGCGGTGGACGCCGCCGGCGCCGTGCACAGCGACATGGCCCGGGGGTTCGTGCGCGCCGAGGTGCTCAGCTTCGACGACTTCGACCGGCTCGGCTCGCGCAGCGCCGCCCGCGACCGGGGACGGCTGCAGCTGGAGGGCCGCGACTACGTCGTCCGCGACGGGGACGTCATCCACTTCCGCTTCGCCGTGTAGGGGCCGGTCCCCGACCGGGCGGGGGCATCCCCCGGGCCCCGCGGGACCTACCCTGTGGGTCCGGCTGCGCACGACCGATCCGCAGCCCCGGAGGTACCCCGCTCATGCCCCGCACGGAGCCGATCACGCGACTCGAGGTGGCGGCCTGCCCGACCCACCGGATGGACGTGAAGCACTACGGCAGCTACGAGGTCGGGTGCGCCTGCCTGTCGGAGGAACGGCGGGAGGAGCTCGCCGAGCGGCTCGAGAAGGCCCGCGAGGAGGGCAATCCCCTCGCCGACATGGCGGAGTGACACCAGCGTGGCGCGGCGGAGCCTCGGGGGTCGCCTGCGCCGAGGGGCACGGCTCGCCGGGACGGGCCTGCGCAGCCTGACGGGCCTCGCCGGCACCCGCGGCGGGCGCCGCGAGGGCGAGCTCGGGGAGGTCCACGCCGAGATCGCCGAGCGTCTCGTCGAGGTGCTGGGCGACATGAAGGGCGCGGCCATGAAGCTCGGGCAGATCCTGAGCTTCGTCGACCTCGACCTCCCCCCGGAGCTGCGCACGATCTACCACCGGGCGCTGGCCGAGCTGCGGGACAGCGCCCCGGCGTTCGACCGGCAGGCCATCGAGGACGTCGTGGCCGACGAGCTGGGCGCCCCGCCCGAGACCGTCTTCGCCGCCTGGGAGCCGGAGCCGTTGGCGGCCGCCTCCATCGGGCAGGTCCACGCCGCCCGCCTGGACGACGGCCGGGACGTGGTCGTCAAGGTGCAGTACCCGGGGGTGGCGGAGGCGGTGCGCGCCGACCTGCGCAACACCGAGGTGTTCATGCCGCTGGCCCGCCTGGTCTCCCCGAACCTCGAGATCGAGCCGCTCGTCGAGGAGCTGCGGGAGCGCGTCCACGACGAGCTGGACTACCAGCGCGAGGCGACCTACCAGGAGGCCTTCGCGAACCGCTACGAGGACCACCCCTTCATCCACGTGCCGGCGATCGTCGGCGATCTGTGCCGCGGGCGGGTGCTGGTGGCCGAGCGGGTCCGCGGGCGGACCTTCGACCAGCTGGCGCACTCCGGCACCGGGGCCGAGCAGCAGCGGGCCGGCGAGATGATCTTCCGCTACGCCTTCGGCTCGATCGGGCGCTTCCGGCTGTTCAACGGGGACCCGCACCCGGGCAACTACCTGATCCTCGGGGAGGGCGCCGACGACCTGCGCGTGGCGTTCGTCGACTACGGCTCCGTGAAGATGTTCTCGCGCGAGCGCTACGCCTCCATCCGCCGCATCGACGACGCCGTGGTCGCCGACGACCGGCGGGAGTTCATGGCCGCGCTGCGCGAGGCCGGCTTCCTGCCGGCGCACGTCGAGGTCGACGAGGACCGGCTCTACCGCTGGTTCCGGCTGTACATGCGACCGGTGGTCGCCGAGCAGCCGTTCGAGTTCACCCCGGAGTTCGCGGCCAGGGTGCTGCGGACCACCACCGACCCGCGCAGCGAGTTCTCCGAGGTGCTGCGGAAGCTGAACA
>CAZEUW010000290.1:0-2332 GCA_964515425.1 uncultured Gemmatimonadota bacterium
CGCCGAGCCGAAGTCGCTCGACCCGCAGGCGGTTACCGCGGTCAACGACTTCCGGATTCTCATGAACGTCTATGACGGGCTGGTGCGCTACCGGTCCGGCACCCTCGAGGTCGAGCCGGCGCTGGCCGAGAGCTGGGAGATCAGCGAGGGCGGCACCGTCTACACCTTCACGCTCCGCGAGGGCATCACCTTCCACGACGGCACGCCCTTCGACGCCGAGGCGGTCGTCTTCAACTTCGAGCGCATGCTGAATGAGGACCACCCCTACCACGACACTGGGCCGTTCCCGCTCAGCTTCTTCTTCAGCGCCGTGGACGATGTCGAGGCCGTCGATCCACACACCGTGCGCTTCGCGCTGAGCGAGCCCTACGCGCCGTTCCTCTCCAACCTCGCCTACCCGACCGGGCTGATCGTCTCGCCCGCGGCGGTCGAGGAGCACGGCGAGGATTTCGGCCGCAACCCGACCGGCACCGGCGCCTTCCGTTTCGCCGAGTGGGAGTCGAACGAGCGCGTCGTGGTCGAGCGCAACCCGGACTACTGGGACGGCGCGCCGCCGCTCGAGGCGATCGTCTTCCGCCCGATCACCGACGGCAACACGCGGGTCGCCGAGATGCTCTCGGGCGGCGTCGACCTGATGGTCGAGGTGCCCCCCGACGCGCTGGCGCAGTTCGAGGACGACCCGGCCTTCACCGTGCACGAGCAGGTCGGCCCGCATGTCTGGTTCCTGATCCTCAACGTCAGGGAGGGTCCGACGGCGGACAAGAAGGTGCGCCAGGCGATCAACTACGCCATCGACAAGCAGGCCATCGTCGAGAACGTGCTGCAGGGCACCGCCACGGTCGCCGCCGGCCCGGTCGCGCCCGCCTTCGCCTGGGCCTACAACGAGGACCTCGAGCCCTATCCCTACGACCCGGAGAAGGCGCGCGAGCTCATCGCCGAGGCCGGCGCCGAGGGTGTCGAGGTCACCTTCTACGTGACCGAAGGGGGCTCCGGCATGCTCGACCCGGTGTCGATGGGCACCGCCATCCAGGCCAACCTCGAGGCGGTCGGCCTCGACGTGAAGATCGAGACCTACGAGTGGAACACCTTCCTCGGCAAGGTGAACCCCGGCCTCGAGGGCAAGGCCGCGATGGCCGAGATGGCGTGGATGACCAACGACCCGGACACGCTGCCCTACCTGACGCTTCGCACCGGGGCGTTCCCCGACGACGGCGGCTTCAACACCGGCTACTACTCGAACCCGGAGGTGGACGAGCTCTTGGAGCAGGCACGGCGCTCGACCGACCGCGACGAGCGCGCCCGCCTCTACCGCGAGATGCAGGAGATCGTCCGCGAGGACGCGCCCTGGGCCTTCGTCGCGCACTGGAAGCAGAACGCGGTCACCAGCGAGCGCGTCGAGGGCTTCGCGCTCGAGCCCTCGTTCTTCCTGCTGCTCGACGACGTCGCCAAGAACTGACGGGGGAGGGGGTGGCCGGGGGGACGACCCTCTGCCGCCCCCGCGCGCCGCATGTGGGCCTATATCGGCAAGCGCCTGCTGGCGACGATCCCGTTCCTGTTCGGGCTCTCGATCATCGTCTTCTCGATGATGGCGCTGAACCCGGGCGATCCGGCGACCGCGATCCTCGGCGCCTACGCCACGCCCGAGAACGTGGCGCGGCTGAACGAGCAGCTCGGCCTCGATGACCCGCTGCCACAGCAGTACCTCAACTGGGCCGGAAGCCTGCTCCAGGGCGACATGGGGCGGAGCTACGCGCTCAACCGCCCGGTCGCCGACGAGGTGTTCGAGCGCTTCGGCGCGACGCTGATCCTCGCCGGCACCTCGCTGGTCCTCTGCTCGGTCTTCGGCCTCCTCGCCGGCGTCGTCGCCGCCGTGCGCCAGTTCGGCTGGGCCGACCGGGTCGTCACCTTTCTCGTCCTCATCGGCATCTCGACACCCTCGTTCTGGCTCGGGCTCCTGATGATCGTGCTGTTCGCGGTGCAGCTGCGCTGGCTGCCCGCCTCCGGCATGTACGCGGTCTATGGCGGCGGCGGGCTCCTCGACCTCGCGCGGCACCTGATCATGCCGGCGGTGACGCTGGCGGTGGTCGCCACCGGCGTCATCGCCCGGTTGACGCGCACCGCCATGCTCGAGGTGCTGCGCCAGGACTACATCCGCACGGCGCGGGCCAAGGGCGTCGCCGAGCGCCGTGTGATCTACCGCCACGCCTTCAAGGCGGCGCTGGTCAGCGTCATCCCGGTCATCGGCATCCAGGCCGGCTTCGTCATTGGCGGCGCGGTCTACATCGAGACCGTGTTCCAGTGGCCCGGCATCGGGCGGATGCTGGTGAACGCC
>CAZEUW010000291.1:0-2313 GCA_964515425.1 uncultured Gemmatimonadota bacterium
GGAAGACCACGATGAGGGCGAAGGCGCCGTAGGTGAACGCCTGGGAGAGGATGTACTCGAGCAGCCCCAGGTCGAGGTAGTTGGCCACCGCGTAGACCCCCACCAGCAGGACCAGGCCGAAGAGGATCTGCAGGGCCCGCGTCCCCGTCCACAGCAGGAGGATGCGGTAGAAGAGGTAGGCGACCAGGAGGACTTCGACGAGGTCCTTCCAGTCCACCTGGAGGTAGGCCAGGTAGTCCATCAGCCCCTGGACCACTCAGGCCTCCCCTTCGTGGCTCGCCTCGTCGGGTCTCCCGTCCTCCGCCAGCAGCGCCGCGGCCATGTCGAGCGCCCGACGCGCCTCGGCGACGTCGTGGACCCGGAAGACGCTCGCGCCCCGCGCCAGCGCGACCACGCAGGCGGCCAGCGTCGCCTCCAGGCGCTCCCCGACGGGCAGGCCGAGCGTCTCGCCGATGAAGGACTTGCGGGAGGGGCCGACGAGGACCGGACGGCCCTGCACGCCGAAGTCGCCGGCCCGCGCCAGCAGCCGCCGCGAGCCGGCCGCCGACTTGCCGAAGCCGATGCCCGGATCGAGCACGACCTGCTCCGGATCGCAGCCGTAGCGGACGGCCCGGTCGAGCGCGCTCGCCAGCTCCGCCCGGACCTGTTCGATCAGGTCCTCGTAGACCGTGTCCTCCTGCATGGTGCGCGGCGTCCCCCGCATGTGCATGAGCACCAGCCCCGCCCCGGACTCGGCCGCCAGCCGCGCCAGCTCCGGATCGAACCGCAGCGCCGAGACGTCGTTGAGGACGTGGGCGCCCGCGTCCAGCGCGCGCCGCGCCACCGTGGACTTGGTGGTGTCGACCGAGAGGGGCACGTCGAGCTCGACCAGGCCGCGGAGGACGGGGCCGATCCGCTCCCACTCCTCCGACGCGTCGACGGCGCAGGCGCCCGGGCGGGTGGACTCGCCCCCCACGTCCACCAGGTCGGCGCCCGCTTCGACCATGGCGCGGCCCCGGGCCACGGCGTCCCCGGGGTCGAGGAAGCGGCCGCCGTCGGAGAAGGAGTCGGGCGTCACGTTCAGCACGCCCATCAGCAGCGGCCGGTCGAGGGAGTGGGTGCGCCCGCGGATCGTCCACGTGGACGCCGGGGCAGCCGTGCGGGCGGCGCGCGCCCCGCCGGCGCCGAGCACGTCGCCGTCGCCGTCCCCGCGCACGTCCGCTTCGGCGGGCTCAGGCGGGGACCGGCGACGGCTCTCCGCCGCCGGCGCCCTCGGCCGGGCGCCGGGACGAGTCCGGGCGGGCTTCCTCCGCGGCGGGCTCGCCGGCCTCCTCGGCGGCCGGCTCCTCCATCGGCGGCAGGGGTCGCCCCTCCGCCAGGGCCTCGATCTCCTCGGCGTCCAGCGTCTCGCGCTCGAGCAGGGCCGCCGCGATCGACTCGAGCAGGTCACGGTGCTCCTCCAGGGTCGAGCGCGCGGAGCGGAAGGCCTCGTCCAGGATCCGCTTCACCTCCGAGTCGACGAGCTGGGACGTCTTCTCGCTCACCTCGCGCCGGCTCCCGATGTCCTTGCCCAGGAAGACCTCCTGCTCCGGGTCGCCCACCGTCATCGGGCCGATCGCCTCGGACATGCCGAACTGCGTCACCATCCGCCGCGCGATCTCGGTGGCGCGCTCGATGTCGTTGCCGGCGCCGGTGGTGATCTTGTCGGAGCCGAAGACCATCTCCTCGGCCACCCGGCCGCCGAAGAGCATGCGGAGCTGTCCCTCGAGCCAGCCCCGCGTGTAGTTGTGGCGGTCCTCCTCCGGGATCGAGGCGGTGATCCCCAGCGCCCGCCCGCGCGGCACGATCGTGACCTTGTGCAGCGGGTCGAGGCCCGGCACCCGGAGAGCGACCACAGCGTGGCCCGCCTCGTGGTAGGCGGTCACCTTCCGCTCCTCCTCGCTGATCACCATGCTGCGCCGCTCGGCCCCGAGCATGACCTTGTCCTTCGCCTCCTCGAGGTCGTCCATGTAGACGCGGTCCTTGTCCTCGCGGGCGGCGAGCAGGGCCCCCTCGTTCACGATGTTCTCCAGCTCGGCGCCCGAGAGACCCGGCGTCCCCTTGGCCAGCACCGAGAGGTCGACGTCCGCGGCGAGGGGGATGTTCTGGGTGTGGACCCGGAGGATCCCCTCCCGCCCCTTCACGTCGGGGCTGTCGACCACGATCTGCCGGTCGAAGCGCCCCGGCCGCAGCAGCGCCGGATCGAGCACGTCGGGGCGGTTGGTGGCGGCCAGCAGGATGACGCCCGTGTTGGCCTCGAAGCCGTCCATCTCGACCAGGAGCTGGTTGAGCGTC
>CAZEUW010000292.1:0-2272 GCA_964515425.1 uncultured Gemmatimonadota bacterium
TCCGGACGGCGCTCGTGTTCACGTCCCCCGAGGTCGAGCAGCCGGTCCGGGCAGCGTTCGTCCTCCCCGTGGACGGGCCGCCCTTGATCGGACCCCGCGGCGAGATCGACACCGAGCGGCTGTCCGAGCAACTGGGAGCCGGCGGACGCGCCCGGCGACTCGTCGCCTCACTGGCCGCCGGCGAAGGCTACCCCGTCACGCTGGCGCTCAACGGAGCCCTGCTCGACCACGCCGCTCGGGCCGCACTCAGCGACCTCGGGTCGGCCACGGACCTGGCCACTCGGTTCCTCGGCGACCTCCGGGAGGTCTCCCGCCGCCCGGAGGTGGAGACGCTGGCCATGCCCTACGGGCGGGCAGACCTGGTCGCGCTCACCCGGGGGGATATGGCCGAGGAGGCCGTCCGGCACGTCCAGGAGGGTCGCGACACGGTCACCCGCCACGTCGACACGCCGACGGACTCGGCCGTCATCTGGCCGCCGGACGGCCTGGATGCGGACACGCTCACGACCCTGCGGGAGGCCGGAGCGGACACCCTCATGCTCAGCGAGGAATACCTGAGCGCGCCCCAGCGCCAGCTGTCCCCGTCCCCCGTGCGGGAGCTCCGCGGCGCCGACGGCGAGGAGATGACCGCGCTCGTGCCCGACCCGTGGCTGTCCGACGTCCTCGCCGCAGAGCGCTTCGCCGCGACCCGTGGGGCGGCGCTGCGGGCGCAACGGGTGTTGGCCGAGACCGCCGCCGTGTACTTCGAGCAGCCGTTCACCGAAGACCCGCGCGGGCTTCTCGTCACACCACCGCAGGCCTGGAAGCCACCGAACGGGCTCGTCGCCCAGCTCGGCGACGCGCTGGTGGACGCGCCGTGGCTGCAGCCCGTCGGATTGTCCACGCTCGAGCGCACCATCGAGCCGGCCGGGCCTCCCATCACCCTTGACTACCCCGAGGCGGCCCGGGAGCGGGAGCTGCCTTCCCTGTACGTAGACCGGCTCCGCCACGCCCGGGAGGAGTTGGGCGCGCTCTCGCGGGTGCTGCCCGCCGATCCCGAGATCGCCGCCAACTTCGACGGTCTGGTGCGCATGGCGGCCTCCGTCCACTACCGCAGAAGCAACTCGACGGACACGTACTCGGCCTTTCCCGTCCCACTCTCCGAGGGCCGCACGATGCTGGACGAGGTCCTCGACACCGCCGAGGAGGTGTTCGCCTCCGTCGAGGTCGTCGAAGGGCCGCGGGTGCTGATCGACGAGCAGGGTGAGATCCCGGTCACGCTGGCCAACGAGTCACGCGTCCCCCTGCGCCTTCGGGTCCGCCTGCTCACCGGGCGCTTCTCGTTCACCGACAGCTCCGGCGACGAAGTCGTCACGGTGGAGGAGGGCGAGCAGCGCACCCTCACCTTCCATGCCCGCGCCAGAACCCCCGGGGCCCAGTCGCCCATCGCCGTAGTGGTCGAAGACCCCGAGAGCATCATCGAGCTCGCCGAGGGCAGGGTGATCGTCCGCTCCACCGGCGTGTCGATAACCGGCTTCGTGGCGACGGTCGGAGCAGGGCTGTTCCTCGCCGCCTGGGCGATCCGGCAGTTCACACGCCGACGGCGCAGCACCCGCCGGCCTCAGGTCCTCAGCGACGACGCGGTGCAGCCCGTGCCGCCGGAGCCCACCATGACGACCTACGAAGGTTGACCGTCCGGACACTGTCCGGACAACCGGTGCCTACAATCCCGTCGCAGTCTTCTATCAGGTGAGAAGGAGGGACCAACCACGGCCCTCGACGACGAATTCAGCGTTCTGGACGAGCGCTACCGCCTCCTCGAACGGATCGCCAACGGCGGGATGGCGTCGGTGTGGCGCGGCTACGACGAGACCCTCGCCCGCTACGTCGCGGTAAAAGTGCTCCACGAGCACCTCGCCGCCGACGACGCCGTCCGCCAGCGGTTCCGCCGGGAGGCCATATCCGCCGCGAGGCTGACGCACCCGAACATCGTGGGGCTCTACGACACCGGCTGGGCGGGGGACCAGGTCTGGCTCGTCATGGAACTCGTCGAGGGCCCTACCCTGAAAGACGCCCTCGCCGAACAGGGCTGCCTCGATCCGGCCTGGGCCGCCACCATCGGCGAGCGGGTCGCCCGCGCGCTCGACTACGCGCACCAGAACGGCATCGTCCACCGGGACATCAAGCCGGGCAACATCCTGCTGGGCGAGGACGAGACGGTGAAGGTCGCCGACTTCGGCATCGCCAAGGTGCAAGGCTCGGAGGAGATCACCCGCACGGGGACGATGCTGGG
>CAZEUW010000293.1:0-2269 GCA_964515425.1 uncultured Gemmatimonadota bacterium
AGCAATTGCTAACGTCCATCGAGTCCGGCGCCGTGCGCATCCACTGCCGGGATCTCGCCGGGCCGTCGCCCCTGGCCGAGGAGATCATCAACGCCCGGCCCTACGCCTTCCTGGACGACGGCGACGCCGAGGGGCGGCGCACGCGCAACGTGCGGACGGGCCAGTTCGACGCCCCGCAGGATGCCGCCCGCCTGGGCCGCCTGGATTTGGATGCCGTTAAGCGGGTGCGCTCGGAAGCCTGGCCCGTGGTCCGGGACCCGGACGAGCTGCACGACGCCCTGGTGACCGGGGGCTTTCTCACTGCCCGCGAGAGCCGGGTCTGGGAATCGTATTTCCAGGCGCTGACCGCCGAGCGCCGCGCTACCCGCCTCGAGCCCGAGGACGGCGAGCCGGTCTGGGTGGCCGCCGAACGCCTCGGGGAGTGGCTGGCCGTGCTGCCGGGCACGGTCCCCGTCCCGGCCATCGAGCCGGCGGGCGGCGACGGAAGGGCTACCGACCCTGACCGGGCACTGGTGGAGCTCCTGCGAAGCCGCCTGGAGATCGCGGGGCCCGTAACCGTCGAGACCCTGTCCGGACCCCTGGGCCTGCCCCGTGAACGCGTGGAGGCCGGCCTGGCGGCCCTGGAACAGGAGGGCTTCGCCATGCAGGGCGCCTTCACCGCGGCGGGCGACGTGGAATGGTGCGCGCGCCGGCTGCTGGTGCGCATGCACCGCCACACCATCCGCGGCCGCCGGCGCTCGGTGGAGCCCGTGGACGCCGCCTGCTACATGCGGTTTTTGAGCCACTGGCAGGGCCTGTCGCCGGAGCCCGGCGAGGGCGCGGACACCCTGGCCCGCGTGCTGGAGCAGCTCGAGGGCTTTCCCCTGCCCGCCGGCGCCTGGGAGCGGGAAGTGCTGCCGGCCCGGGTGGCGGACTTCGAGCCCGCCCAATTGGACCTGCTTACCGCCGGCGGGCGCTTCGTCTGGCTGCGGCTCGAGCCCACGGGCGCGGCCACGCCGGTGAAATCCACCCCGGTGGCCCTGGTGCCGCGGGAGCGGCTGGGCCACTGGCTCGGCTCAGCCCCGGCGGCGGACGACCTGTCCGCGCCCGCCCGGCGCGTCCACGAGGTGCTGACGGACGCCGGGGCGCTGTTTCACCGGGAGCTGCTCCAGGCCACCGGCCTGCTCGCCGCCCAGCTCGAGCGGGCACTGGGCGAGCTGGTAGCCCGCGGCCTGGTCACCTCGGACGCTTTCGGCGGGCTGCGCGCCCTGTTGGACGGCGGCTCGCGGCCGCGCGGCCGGCGGCGGGGCCCGGATCCCATGGAACGGGCGGGCCGCTGGGCCCTGCTCAAGCCGCCGCCCGCGGCCCCGGACGAGACCGACGAACCGGCGCTGGCGCGCTGCCGGGTGCTGCTGCGACGCTACGGCATCGTCTTCAAGCGGCTGCTGGGCCGGGAACCGGGGCTGCCGCCCTGGCGCGACCTGCTCTACTGGTTCCACCGCCTGGAGGCCCAGGGCGAGCTGCGCGGCGGGCGTTTCGTGGACGGCTTTTCCGGGGAGCAGTTCGCGCTGCCGGAAGCGGCCGGACTCCTGGACGACACCCGCCGCACGCCGGCGCGCGACGAGTGGCTGGCCCTGTCGGCCGCCGACCCGCTCAACCTGGCCGGCATCATCACGCCGGGCGCGCGCCTCGCCGCGCAATCCGGCAACCGGGTGCTGCTGCGCGACGGCGTGCCGCTGGCCTGGCAAAACGGCGGGGAGATCGCCTTCGCTCGGCGCCTGGGCCCGGAGCAGGAATGGCGGGCGCGGACCATGCTGGTGCGCCACCGGACGCCGCTGCAGCGACCGCCGCACGCGGTCAACTAGCGCCCGCGCGGGATTCGCGTTTCCCGATTCCGTTCACGCCTCGTCGGCTACGAGTCGTAGGTCCCGCTTTCCGAGACCCGAGCCCCAGCCCCGAGCCCCGGGACAATTCCACCCCTAATGCCGGATGACGTTGCCCTCGTCGTCCAGCAACGGGTAGGAATGATATTCGTCGTGGGTCTCCGGGCCCACCAGGGCCGGGGTGAACACGCAGACCAGCCGGAGGTCGCTGTGCGCGCGCAGGATGTGTTCATCGTGCTCATCCAGCGCGTACACGGTGCCCGGCTCGATGGGATGCCGCTCACCGGTCGCCAGGTCCTCGATTTCCCCGCGCCCCTCGATGCAATACACCGTCTCCAGGTGGTTGCGGTACTGCATGCGGCGCTCGTGGCCGGCGCGGAACGTGGTTTCGTGGACGGAGTGGCCCA
>CAZEUW010000294.1:0-2193 GCA_964515425.1 uncultured Gemmatimonadota bacterium
ACAACGACTTCTGGATCCAGAACCGGGCGGAGCTGCTGGGCACCTTCCAGGAGACGAGCCGCACCTTCGGCTATCTGCTGGCCGGGATCGCGGCCGTCAGCCTGCTGGTGGGCGGGATCGGGATCATGAACATCATGCTCGTCTCGGTGAGCGAGCGGACCAGCGAGATCGGCCTCCGCAAGGCGCTCGGCGCCCGCCGTCGCGACGTGATGGTGCAGTTCCTGGCCGAGGCGCTCGTGCTCTGCCTCGCCGGGGGGCTGTTCGGCATCCTGGTCGGAGCCGGCGCGGCCCGGGCCTTCTCCCAGTTCGCCGGCTGGAACACGGCCGTCTCGCTCGACGCCGTGCTGCTCGCCGTCGGCTTCTCCGGCGCGGTGGGGCTCTTCTTCGGCCTCTGGCCCGCCCGGCGCGCCGCCTTCCTCGACCCCATCGAGGCCCTCCGCCACGAGTGAGCGCGCTGACCGGCGCTCGAGCACCCCTTATGTTCCCGCGAGAGCTTCCGATCCTCCGTCCCCTACCGAGAGTCCCATGAGCCTGACCCCCTTCGACGCGCTGCCCGACGAGAGCCGGCTGTGGATCTTCGGCACCGACCGGCCGCCCGAGGCCGGCGAGGCCGCTCGGCTGCTGGACGCGACCGGCGGGTTCCTGGAGGAGTGGGCCGCGCACCGCCGCCAGCTCGACGCCGGGTACGACTGGGCGCACGACCGCTTCCTCCACGTCGCCGTGGACGAGAGCGGGGCCGCCGCCTCCGGGTGCTCGATCGACGCCCTGGTGTCGCACCTGCAGGGGCTCGAGCAGCAGCTCGGCCTCTCGCTCGTGGATACGAGCCCCGTCTGGTACCGCGACCCCGCCGACGGCGGGAGCATCCGGTGCGTGGAGCGCGACGCCTTCCGCGAGCTGGCCCGGGAGGGCGCCGTGGACGGAGGGACGATCGTCTTCGACCTCACCGTCGACACGGTGGACGCGGTGCGATCGGGCGCCTGGGAGCGTCCCGCCGCCGACGCCTGGCACGCAGCCCTCCTGCCCGAGGAGGCATCGGGCACCGCCCGCCGGGCCGGGTGAGCGGCGGCGACGACGCGCCGGCCCCCGCGCTGGTCCTCTCCGGCGGAGGGGCCCGCGCCGCCTACCAGGTCGGGATCCTCCGCTACATCGGGGAGCGGAAGGCCGACTTCCGGTTCCCGATCCTCGCCGGCGTCTCCGCCGGCGCGATCAACATCTCGCACCTGGCCGCCCATCCCGGCGGCGCCGGAGAGTCCGCGGACGACCTGGCCGAGAAGTGGAAGCTGCTCAGCACCGACCAGATCTTCCGGTCCGACCCGTTCGCGCTCGCCTCGGTGGCCCTGCGCTGGGTCTCGACGCTGCTCTCCGGGGGGAGCCGGCTGGGGCCCGAGGCGCGCGGGCTGGTGGACACGAGCCCGCTGCGCCGCTTCCTCGAACGCACCCTGGACCCTTCAGGCATCGACGAGAACCTGCGGCGCGGGCGGCTGCGCTCGGTGGCCATCTCCGCGACCAGCTACGGGACGGGCCGCACGGTCACCTTCGTGCACGGCGACCCGGGCGTCCCCCTCTGGGAGCGCCCCCAGCGGCAGGCCGTTCGCGCCAGCATCGGCGTGGACCACGTGATGGCCTCGGCCGCCCTGCCCCTGCTCTTTCCCGCCGTCAGGGTGGGCGAGGGATTCTACGGCGACGGGAGCATCCGGCAGTCCGCGCCCCTGTCGCCGGCGGTCCACATGGGCGCCGATCGGATCCTCTCGATCTCGGCCCGCTACGACCGCAGCGTGGCCGAGGCGGAGGAGCCCGCCTCGGAGGGCTATCCCCCGCCCGCCCAGGTCCTCGGCATGCTCTTCAACAACATCTTCCTCGACACCCTCGACGCCGACGCCCACCGGCTGGAGCTGATCAACCGGCTGCTGGACTCGTGCGAGCGGTGGGACGAGCCGGTGGGCGACCTCCGGCGCGTGAAGCTGCTGATCCTCCGCCCCTCGGAGGACCTCGGGGCGATCGCGGCCGAGTACCGGAGCCGCCTGCCGCGGCTGCTCCGCTACCTGCTGGGCGGCCTCGAGTCCGGCCGCGTGAACACGCCCGACTTCCTCAGCTACCTGCTGTTCGAGCAGGGCTACCTGCGCCGGCTCATGGCGCTGGGCGAGAAGGACGCCGAGGCCCAGTGGCCCCGGATCGCGGAGTTCATGGGGTGGG
>CAZEUW010000295.1:0-2178 GCA_964515425.1 uncultured Gemmatimonadota bacterium
CTCAGCGGTCATCGCCGAACGACTGTCGTCGAGGCCGACGTCGGCTCGGGCGAGAAGCTGGTGGCCGGCGACGCCGAGCCCGACGACGCCCGGATCGACCGAGAGACAGGCGAGATCCTCTCCTACCAGACGGCGACCGTCGAGGCGGGACAGCGCGTCCTCGAGGACGATCGGCTCCGGGAACTGGCCCGCCTGGGCGAGCGGATCGAAGCGCACTTCGGGGGGCGTCCGCAGGACGTCGAGTGGTGCGTCGCGGAGAATCGGCTGTACGTCCTCCAGGCCAGGCCCGTGACGGCGCTCCCGCCGATTCCCGAGCCGCCTCCCTCCGACGACCGGCTGCACGTGTACCTGAACATGGGCCCGATGCAAGCCGTGTCGGAGCCGATGCCGCCGCTGGTCCGCGACGTTTGGAAGGGCTTCATCCAGGGGGCGATGGAGGCGGTCGGCCTGGACGCGCTGGCCGAACGGTGGACGGCGGAAGCCGGCGGGCGGGTCTACATCGACATGACGCCGCTCCTGCGGGTGCGCCTTCTGAGGGATCGGCTGGCGAGCCGGCTGGAGGAGGTGAGCGCGCCGGCCGCCGAGGGGCTCAGGACGCTGCTCGAGCGCCGACCGGACGCGTTCCGGGGCAGAAGCGGGGGGCTCCGGGCGCTCGTCGGCGTGCTGCGCGCGGGGGGCGGAGCCGTGGCGATCCGTCTGCCGCGTCTGGCGGCCAGCTTCCTCGGGACGTTCCGCGGCGAGCCTCCCGACCTGGACGAGGAGCGTCGATTCTTCGAGGCGTTCGGGCGTCGGGCGGCCGCCGCGGTCCGGGCCCCCTCCGCCCCGGCCGATCGCGTCCGGCGCGCCCTGAAGCCCGTGGCACACCTGCCGGCGCTCTTCGAGGTCCAGCTCCGGCTCGCGGGGCTCGGCGCGGCATTTCTCGCGAGCTCGTGGCTCGAGCGGCTGTTCCCCGACGCGCGGGAAGAGGTGAACGCGGTCGGTCGGGGCTTTCCCCGGGAGATCGTCACGCGCATGAACCAGGAGCTCGGTGACCTGGCCGACGTGGCCCGGCGCCGTCCGGAGGTCGCCGGGGCGCTCCGGGAGGGGAAGTCGCTGGAGGACGTGTGCGCTGTCGAAGGGGGCGACGTCTTCCGCGACGCTCTCGAGGCGTATCTGGAGGCCTTCGGCCACCGCGCCACCGGCGAGATCGACCTCAGCAACCCGCGCTGGCGGGAGGATCCGTCGGGCCTGCTGCGGATCGTCCGCGCCAACCTGGCCCGGGAGGAGGTGGGGGCGCACCGGGAGCACCTGCGGGCGCTGGTCCGGGAGGGCGAGGCGGCAGCCCAGCGCCTCGTGGAGCGGGCCGGCCGGGGTCCGCTGGGCTTCGTGCGTCGGCCGCTCGCGCGTCGCCTCGTCCACGCCTGTCGCTCGCATCTTCCGATGCGCGAGATGCCGAAGCAGGGCGCAAGCCACCTCTTCGCGGCCCTGCGGCGGACGTTCCTGGAGGCGGGCGAGCGGCTGGTGGAGACGGGTCGTCTGGAGCGCGTCGACGACGTCTGGTACCTGCGGGGCGAGGAACTGCTCGAGGCTCTGGAGCGTGACGACCTGGCGGAGGTGGACATCGAGGCCCGCCGTGCGGAGCACGAGCGGCACCGCTCCGTCGACGCTCCGGTGCTCCTGACCAGCGACGGGGAGGACCCGAACGCGCTGGTCGAGCGCGGCGAGCTGCCCGAAGGCACGCTGCGGGGGACGGGGGTCTCGGCGGGCGTGGTCGAAGGGCCCGCCCGCGTGGTGCGCGATCCCACGATCTCCACGGTGGAGCCGGGCGAGATCCTCGTCGTCCCGTCGTGCGGGCCCGGCTGGACGCCGCTCTTCCTCAACGCCGCGGCCCTCGTGGCGGAGGTGGGCGGCCGGATCAGCCACGGGGCGCTGGTGGCTCGCGAGTACGGCCTGCCCGCGGTCGTGAGCGTGGCCGGCGCCACGCGCGAGATCCGCACGGGCCAGCGTCTCCGCGTCGACGCGATCCGTGGGGTGGTGGAGATTCTGGAGGCGCCCGAGGCCGATGGGCGTGAGGATCCCGAAGGGGGATCCCCTAGCGCTGACCCGAGGGGCGGGGCGGCGGGTTGAGACGTTCCCGGGAGGAAGGCCGGGCGAGGGTCCGGTTCCAGAGGGTGGTGTCCGACCACAGGTAGGCGGGCA
>CAZEUW010000296.1:0-2161 GCA_964515425.1 uncultured Gemmatimonadota bacterium
ACGTGGTCCTCCTCGTGGACGAGCTGGCCGACCTGATGATGACCGTGCAGGGCGAGGTGGAGGGACCGCTGGCGATGCTGGCACAGAAGGCTCGGGCCGTGGGGATCCACCTCGTGATCGCGACGCAGCGGCCGTCGGTGAACGTCATCACGGGGCTCATCAAGGCGAACTTCCCGAGCCGCATCGCCTTCCGCGTCGCGTCGAAGACCGACAGCCGCACGATCCTGGACCAGAACGGGGCGGAGGCGCTGCTCGGGAACGGGGACATGCTCTTCCTTCCCCCGGGCGAGGCCGACCCCGTCCGGATCCAGGGCGCCTTCGTGTCGGGGGACGACACGGAGCGGCTCGTGCGCTGGTACCGCGAGCGCGCCGCCGAGGAGGCGGCCCGCGAGGAGGAGGACATCCTCGACCTCGTGGATCGGCTCGAGCAGGAGGAGTCGCGCGTGGACATCGAGAAGGAGGTGCTGGAGGACCGCGACGAGCTCTTCGGCCAGGCGGCCGAGGTCGTCGTTGCCAACGACTCCGGCTCGACCAGCCTGCTCCAGCGCCGGCTCCGCATCGGCTACGGACGTGCCGCCCGGATCATCGACCAGCTCCATCACGCGGGGATCGTGGGGCCGTCGGAAGGGTCTCAACCCCGTGAGGTGCTCGTGGACATGGAGGAGCTGGAGCAGGTGCTGGCCGAGGAGGACACGTGAGGAGCGCGATCGTCGCGGCCGTCGCCGCCGCCCTGGCCGTCCCCTTCGCGGGCGCTTCGGCGCCAGGGGGGGCGCCGGCGTCACCGCCCGACGCCGACTCCCTGCTGAGCGAGGCGCGCGCCCGATACGAGTCGCTCGGCACCCTCCGCGCCCGGTTCACGCAGTCGATCGAGATGCGGGTCTTCGATCCGCCCCGTGAGCGCGAGGGGAGCGGCACCTGGTACCAGGAGCGTCCCGATCGCTTCAGGATGGACTTCTCGGATCCGGAGGGCGACGTGATCGTCTCCGACGGCGACCACCTCTGGCTCTACTACCCGAGCACCCACCCGGGCCAGGTGATCCGCTCGGAGCTGTCCGGCGACCGGTCCCGCGGCACGGCCGCCGTGGACCTCCAGGGGCGCATCTTCCGTGAGGCTCGCGTCCACTTCGACGCCGCCTACGCGGGAGGGGACAGCCTCGACGGCCACGCCGTCCACCGGCTCGTGCTCGAGCCGCGCACCGCGGAGGCGCCCTATCGGCGCGTGGAGCTGTGGCTCGACGCCGGCTCCCTGCTGGTGCGCCGCCTGCAGCTCGAGGACCGCAGCGAGACGGTCCGGACCGTGACGCTGGACGACCTCCGGCCCGGTGTGACGCTTCCGGACACGCTCTTCCGGTTCCGTCCGCCCGCCGACGTCGAGGTCTTCCGGGGATGAGCCCACCGGCGCCGTGACGGAGGACGGGCTCTGGGAACGTGCTCGCCGGGTCCTCCCCGGCGGCGTCAGCTCTCCCGTGCGCTCCTTCGGCTCCGTGGAGGGCGTCCCCTTCTTCACCGCGTCCGCCGAGGGCGCCTGGCTGACCGACGTCTCGGGGAAGCGATACCTCGACTACGTCCTGTCCTGGGGCCCCCTGATCCTCGGCCACGCCCACCCGGAGGTGGTGGAGGCGGTGCGCGAGGCCGCGGGGCGGGGGACGAGCTACGGCACCCCGGTGGCCGGCGAGGTGGAGCTGGCCGAGCGGGTCGTCGAGCTGGTGCCGACGGTCGAGTCCGTCCGCTTCGTGAACAGCGGCACCGAGGCCACGATGTCCGCGGTGCGGCTGGCCCGTGGCGTCACCGGCCGGGACGTCGTGCTGAAGTTCGAGGGCTGCTACCACGGCCACGCGGACTCCTTCCTCGTGCGGGCCGGCTCCGGCGTGGCGACGCTCGGCCTGCCCGATTCGCCGGGGGTGCCCCGGGCGCTCTCGGAGCTGACGGTCACGGCGCCCTTCAACGACCTGGAGGCGGTCCGGGCGCGCTTCGACCGGCACGGCGAGCGGATCGCGGCCGTGATCCTCGAGCCGGTGGTCGGCAACGCCGGGCTGATCGCGCCGGAGGAGGGCTTCCTCGCGGGCCTGCGCGAGCTGTGCGACGAGGCGGGCAGCCTGCTGATCTTCGACGAGGTGATGACCGGCTTCCGGGTGGCTCCGGGGGGTGCGCAGGAGCGCTA
>CAZEUW010000297.1:0-2153 GCA_964515425.1 uncultured Gemmatimonadota bacterium
TGACACTCGCCGCCCAGCGCAACGGCCAGCGCCACGGCGATCAGGTCGGAGCTGTTCCGCCCCAGCGTGACCGTCTCGCCGTCGTCCCGCGCCGCCTGGAACCCGCAGACGACGGGAACCACGCCCTCCTCGAGTAGTCCGAGCACGGCTTCGCCGTCCACGTCCACCAGGGTCGCGTCGCCGTGCGGCCCCTCGGCCCGGAGGCCGGCCTCCCCTCCCCGCAGGCTCACCGCCGTGAGCCCCACGTCGGCGAGCGCCAGGGCCAGGAGCGCCGACGCCTCCTCTTCGCCCGTGGCGAGGGCCCGGTCCGCCTCCCGAGGGTGGGCGCCGGCACCAGCTCCCGGCGCCACCCGGCGGATCCGCTCCAGCAGCACGTCGGTCCTGTCGTCCATGGCGCTGGCCACGGCGACCGTCCACCGGCCCCTCGCCCGCTGGACACGAACTCGCCGCGCCGCCAGCCGGACACGATCGGGATTCGACAGCGCCGTCCCGCCGAACTTGAGCACGAGTATTCCCCCGTTCACCGGCTGCCTCCAGGGTGGGCCGGCCGGACGCCCGAACGTCGGGCGCTTCCTCGGGACGCCCTCGCGGCCGTCACGTCGTCACTCCTGTCGGGCTCGGTCATGCCGCCTGTCCTATTCGTGGATGCGTCTTTCTCTTCCCGTCGCCGCCGTCGGCGCGGGCGCGATGATTCGGGCGCGATGATTGATGATGAACAACAAAAAACCCCGGCCCCCTCCCGAGTCGGGAGAGGGCCGGGGTTGATGTCAGTCCCCGCCGGCGACCGGATCTAGCCTGTCGTCACATCAGCCTGGATCCGGAAGGGCCGGCCGAGGGCGAACACGCCCCGACTGCTCTCCCGCGGAGAGCCGGAGACATCGCATCATCATCATCTGTCGCTTGATGCGTCGGGACGAGTTCATCGCTCGTGGACGTTCAATGTCGCGTCGATTCGGCGCAGCTCGAACAATTCCTAAGCATGACCACGTTCGCCGTCAAGGGTGCGCGTCGAACCCGGCCGGAGGCCCCTCACGGAGCGTCGATCGGCGGCGGCCGGCTGAGCTCCCGGTCGGTCCTGTCCAGTCCGCATCTTTCCGGCGCTCGCCTCAGGCTTCGCCTCCGTCCCGGCCCCCGCCACCGCCGAACCGGCGCAGCCGTCGCCACGGGCGGTCGTCCATCTCCCCCTCCATCCGGCGGGCCTCCTCCTGCGTCTTCCGCAGGTTCCGGCGGTAGGGCTCCTCCCACTCGTCGGGGACATTGTCGCGAAAGTACTCGCTGTCCATGACCTCCTCCCCGGTCCCCCGCCGCACCTCGCGGATGTCCCCCATGAAGAACGTCGACGCGCCAGCGTCCATCACGTTCGCCACTTCGCACCGCATCCAGGCGACGCAGCCCTCGATGACGGGCAGCCGCCAGGGACCGATCAGCCCGTGCTCCACGTCGCGGAGCTTCTCCCGCTCCCGACCGGACTCGAAGCCCAGGTCCCGGATCACCTCCCACTGGTCCCGGGCCAGAAGGTGTACCACGTACCGACCGGTCTCCACGAGGAACTCGTGCGTGAGACGCGTCTTGAAGACGTAGTTGGCCACCCGCTGGCGCCCGGGAACGAGGGAGGCGCGGATCGCGCTGTTGGCGATCATCCCGTTCACGTCGTCGCCCCGCCGTGTGGTGATCGCCACCAGCGGCGAGCTGAGCGTCCGCAGAATCTCGTACGCCTCGTCCGGCTCCGCCGGTCCCTCAGCATCCTCCACGTCGCCTCTCGTCCTCCCTTCCGGCGCTCCGCCTCCGTTCGAGCCTGTCTGCGGACGGCCAAGATGGAGCGGGGCCGAGGGCCGCGACAGGGACGGTTGCCGAGTCGCACGGGGCGGCGGAGTTTCCCGCTCCCGTGAACCGACTCCGCCGACCCGAGACGCGACACTGGATCCTGCTGGCCGTGGCCGCCGCCGCGGCCCTCCTCTTCTCGGGCCTGGGCCTGTGGCAGTCCGACCGCCACGTCCATCGCCAGGCCCGAAACGACACCCTCCGCTCCCGGCTGTCGGCGCCGGTGGTGGACGCTTCGGCCGTGCCGCTGGACGCCGACTCCCTCTCCTGGCGGCGCGTCCGGCTGCGGGGGAGCTACGACTACGACCGGGAGATCGTGCTGCGCGGCCGTG
>CAZEUW010000298.1:0-2137 GCA_964515425.1 uncultured Gemmatimonadota bacterium
AAGCCGTACGCGTACGCCGGGCCCGACCTGGTGGCTGCGTGGTTCAAGCGAAACGTCCGCATCTACCACAACATCCGCGCCCTGGCCACCTCACCGGACGACCGGATCCTGGTCGTCTACGGCGCCGGCCACCTGGGATGGCTGCGACAGATGGTGGAAGCCGACCCGAGCGTCCGGCTCCGGAAGCTGTCGGAGCTGACGGAGTAGAAGCCCGCCTGCTCCTCGGGAGTGCCGTCGCCCGCCAGAAGGCTGTGCATGTCACCACGCCGTATAGGCAGGGCGTGGAACGGAGGGTGCCGACGTGCGAGGAGCCCCGCGACGACGGGGCTCCGAAAGGAAGCGGGCGACCGGTTTCGAACCGGCGACCTCGAGCTTGGAAGGCTCGCGCTCTGCCAGCTGAGCTACGCCCGCGCGGTGCCGCGCACATCGATCGAAACGGGGTCTCCGGCGCGGGAAGCTGTCCTACGCCGCGCCAGGCGGCAAGATCCCGGACGGCACCCCGCCGTCCGCCGGAACCGCCCGTCCCGCGACGACGTCAGCGGGACTCGACGACGAGCCGACCCCCGCACTCGCCGACGAGCGGGCTCTCGTCGTCCTCCTCGTCGGCCACGAAACAGATCTTCTGCGAGACCCAGACGCCGACCGCCCGCTCCCGATTGAGTGCGGGGAGGAACTGCATCCGGTCGGCCACCCGCCGCGCCGCCCGGTCCAGGCCGCGGTGCCCGCTGGACCGGGCCACCTCCACACGGGAGACCTCCCCGCGGACGTCCACGTGGAAGCGCAGCTCCACCACCCCCTCCACGCCCCGCCGCTGGAGGCCGAGCGGGTAGGAGCGCGCCAGCCGCCGTCGGAACCGATCCCGGCCCTCCAGCATGGGCGGCACCTCGTGCGGCACGACCGCGGGCCGGCCCGTGAGCGCGGTCGACCGCACTTTCGGCGGCCGCGGCAGCGGAACCTCGGCCGCTCCGCCCCCGGACGCCTCGCCGCTGGCGGCCGGAGACTCGACCGCCACCTCGGTGACGGAGGGCGGAGAGGGCCGGGCGATCGGCCCGGGTGCGGAGGGAACCTCGACCCGCGGCGGGAGCTCGACCTGCTGCAGCTCCCACGCGTCGTCGGCCAGCGCCCATGGATCGGGGCGCGGGAAGACGACGAGGGCGAGCAGACCGGCGTGGATCAGCGCCGAGAGGAGGAAGGCGATCGTGCCCGCGCGGGACGCTCCGTGAGCGCGCATCGTGTTCGAGCCGTGACACCTCGTCGGGAGACACCGGCTCCGCCCGGAGCGAAGCTAGCCGTCCCGCCGCGCCCCCTCAACGTCGTCGGCACGGAGGGGCGTGCCGGTTCGCGGGGAGCCCGAGCGCGGCGTTGACCTCGACCCGGGGGGCGCCCTACCCTCGACGCGTCGCCCCGCTGCCGCCAACCCCTCCGGGAGCCGCCATGCTCGCGCGCACGCCCGGCCCGCCGCTCCGCCATCCGGTGTTCACGGTGGCGGTCGCCGCCCTGCTCGCGCTCTCGCTCGCGCCGGCTCTCGAGGCCCAGCAGGGCGAAGGAGACCTTACCGAAGCCGACGTTTCGGCCGAGACGACCCTCCCCACCGTCCGACCGGCGATCTTCGCCCGGCTCGGTCCCGCCCTCGACTTCGACGGCGGGTTGACCATGATCGGCACGGCCGGAGGCGGGGCCGACATCGCCCTCTCCCGGCGGCTCGGCGTGCGCCTCGACGGCGAGGTCCTGCTCTCCCTGGCCTCGGGCAGCGTCGCCTTCGCCGGGGCACCGGCGGGCGTCGTCTACCTGGGCGAGGATGCGCCGAACGGCTCTTCGCTCCGGGCCGGGCCCCTCGTCTGGACGAGCATCGGGGACGAGTTCACGTCCGCACGGGTGCTGGGGCCGTTCGTCTCACTCAGCGTTCCGATCGGAGACGCGGGGGTGCGGTTCGAGACGTCCGCCACCCTCATCACGCCGGTCGCGGTCCTGTTCGACGTCGGCCTCGGCTGGACGCTGCCGTAGGATCGCCGCGGTTCCGCCGGACACACAGAACGAGGCCCGGCTCGGGGCTCTCTCCCCTCGCCGGGCCTCGTTCCCTGAAGGAGCGGGCGACCGGAATCGAACCGGCGGCCTTCAGCTTGGGAAGCTGACGCTC
>CAZEUW010000299.1:0-2130 GCA_964515425.1 uncultured Gemmatimonadota bacterium
GAACATCTCGTGGACCGGCCGCTCGGCGTGGCAGGGGGTGCACCGCTGCAGGATGACGTTCCGGGCCCGGGGGAAGAGGGAGTCGCCCGCCGCCGCCGTCGCCCCGTCGGCGCCACCGCCGGCGCCCGTCGGCCGCGCGAGGAAGGCGAGCGCCACCATGCCCGCGGCGGCGGCGGGGAGGATCCAGTGCTTCGGGCGGCCCTGGTTGCGGAGGTTGAAGTAGTGCCGCGTCCCGGCGCCGATCAGCAGGATCCCGCCGACCAGCGCCCAGGCGTGCTCGTGCCCGTAGGTGCCCGGGTAGTGGTTGCTCACCATGAGGAAGAGCACGGGCAGGGTCAGGTAGTTGTTGTGGCGGGAGCGCATGGCCGCGTGGGCGCCCAGCTCGGCGTCGGGCCGGCGCTCCTCCTCGAGGGCGTCGACCAGCTCGTGGTGGGCGGGGATGATCACCCGGAAGACGTTGGCGGCCATCAGGGTGCCCAGCGCCGCCCCCACGTGGATGTAGACGGCCCGGCCGCCGAGCACCTGCCCGAGGCCGTAGGCGAGGCCGGTGGCCAGCACGAACCCGAGGAGGGCGAGGAGCGTGGGGCGCTCGGCGAGCGGGGAGCGGCAGAGCCGGTCGTAGACGAGCCAGGAGACGAGGAGCGTCCCGACGCCGATCGCGATCGCCTCGCGCGGGCCGATCCCGGCCACCGACGGGTCCACCATGTAGACCTCGGCGCCCAGGTAGTAGACCAGCACCAGCATCGCGAAGCCGCTGATCCAGGTCCCGTACGCCTCCCACTTGAACCAGTGGAGCCGCTCGGGCAGCCGGCCCAGCTCGACCGAGAACTTCTGGGCCCGGTAGAAGCCGCCTCCGTGCACCTCCCAGGCCTCGCCCTCCAGCGCCTCGGGACCGTCTTCCGGGGGCTCCAGCGCGTCGTTCAGCCAGTTGAAGTAGAAGGACGTGCCGATCCAGGCGACGCCGGCGATGACGTGGATCCAGCGTACGGCGAGCTCCAGCCAGTCGACGGCGTGGCCGCTCACCTCAGCTCCCGCGGTAGGTGGTGTAGCCGAACGGGCCCAGCAGGATCGGCACGTGGTAGTGCTCGGAGGGCTCCTCCACGCGGAAGACGACGTCGACCCGGGGATAGAAGGCCTCGGTCGCCGAGCGCTCGAAGTAGTCGCCCACCTCGAACCGGATCCGATAGACGCCCTCCGGGACCGGTGCCCCCTCGGGCAGGAGGTCGTCCACGCGGCCGTCGTCGTCGGTCGGCCCGCCGGCCACCTCCTCCCATCCTCCGTCCCCGTCCCGGCGCGCGAGGCGGACTTCCACCCCGGTCGCCGGGCGGCCGCGCGAGACGTCGAGCACGTGAGTCGTGACGGCGCTCATCCCCGTGCCTCCTCTTCGGTGAGCTTTCTCAGGCGGTGGCGTGTGATGCGGTCCTGCTCGCCGGCGGCGATCCGGAGCTCCTCCTCCGGCTCGTTGTCCAGTCGGCCCCGGAGCTCGGCCAGCATCTCCTCGCCGCTCCGGCCGGACGCGAAGATCAGGAAGACGTGCCCGAAGCGCTCCTCGTAGCGCCGGTTGCCCTCCTCGAGCGCGCGGCGCGTCTCCTCCGCCGAACCCTCCACGCCCGACTGCTCCTCCCGCGACCACGCCTCGGCCGTCTCGTCGCCCGATTCGTCCGTGTCCGTCCCGCCCGACGGCTCCCGCTCGCCGATCCGCGGGTGCGCCTCGAAGGCCTCGAGCCAGTCCTCCGGGTCCAGCTCCCACCATACCCGCTCGGCCTCCTCCATCAGCCGCTCGTCGTCGCCGAAGGGGCGCGCCTCGAGCATCCCCTCCACCCAGCGCTCCGAGGCGCAGCAGCTGCGCAGCGCGGCGGCGGCCTCCTCGCGCCCGAGGGCGTCGAGCCGGGCGGCCGGGCCGGTGTCGGCAGCCGAACCGTTCCCCGCCGATGCGTCCTCCGCCGGTACGTCCCCGACCGGGCGTCCGCGGACCCGGAGCCGGGCGACGCCGCCGTCCGGGAAGATGCGGAAGCGGACGTGGGTGGCGGGCCCGGCGTCGGCCAGCTCCTCCCGGAAGCGGTGGCGGGCGTCGGGCCCGAGCTTCGTGCGGGGGAGGAGCGGCGTCCATCCCGGATCGTCCGCCTCCGG
>CAZEUW010000300.1:0-2119 GCA_964515425.1 uncultured Gemmatimonadota bacterium
CTATTTCCCGGGCGGGCGTCTGCCGCGTGGCGTGAAGGCCGCCGCCGTGGGGCCGGCCACCGCCGAGGCGCTGCAAAGGACCGGCGTCGAGGACGTGCTCGTCCCGGAACGCCACGACAGCGAAGGGCTGCTGGGCCACCCGGACCTCCAATCCCTGGCGGGACGCCGGGTAGCCCTGCTGAAAGCGCCCGGCGGACGCCGGGTGCTGAGCCGCGGGCTGCGGCGTCACGGCGCCGACGTGTTCAGCGTGCTGGTGTACCGTCGCGGACGGCCTTCCGTGGCGTCGGGCGGGCTCGCCGGTCGACTGCCCGGCTCTGATGCCATCGTCACCACCGTCACCAGCGGCGAGGTGCTGGACAACCTGATGCACATGGTCGAGGCGGACACGCTCGACCGTCTCAGGCGCTCGCCCCTGGTGGCCGCCGGCGAAAGGGTGGCGGGCCTGGCGCGCTGGGCCGGGTTCGAGCGGGTGGTGGCCGCGAGGGGACCCGACCCGGACAGCCTGGTGCGGGCGATGGTAAGGAACCTCTGATCCATTCTGGCGCGGATCCCGCGTGAGGAACCTCTGATCGATTCTGACGCGATCCGCGGCAGAATGGATCAGAGGTTCCTTAGGGTGACGCGGTACCGCGGAGCGGTTAGCATTCCGGCATTCATCCGGGATCATGCCGGACGGCGGGCAGCAGGCGGATCCGGGTGAGATGAGGGTTGGGTCATTGCCGGCTCGATCGGCATTTTCCTTGTATCACGCCCCGACGGGAACGCCCGGGGCTGGGAGTAGTGAATGACCGAGCATGAAGACCAGGCCGACGAGGCCGGAGAACATTCCCGGGACGAGACGGAAGCCGAGACCCCCCGCCCGGCCGGCCGCGGGCTGGCGCTCGTCGCGCTGCTCATCGCCCTGCTCGCCGGGGCCGCGTCCGGGTGGGCCGGGTGGCAGGCCTGGCAGTCCCGTCAGGCCGGCGGCGATGAAGGGAAACGTCTGACGGCGCTGTCCGGGCGGGTCGACCAGCTGGACCAACGAATCGGATCCCTTCGCGACGAAGTCGCCGCGGCCGGAGAACGGGCCCGCGCGGCAGGGGAGGAAGCCGGCGCCGCCGGGAGCTCGGCGACCCGGGCCACGGAACGGGCGGACGCCCTGGAGGACACGGTATCCGACCTGGCCGGCGAAGTGGCCGCCCTGCAGCAAACGGTGACCGAGCAGCGCCGCCGCATCGAGACCCTGACCTCGCGGCTGGACGGCAGCGGCGGCCCGTCTCCCGACCTGGCGCTTGCCCTGTCGCAGGCGGAATACCTGGTTCATACCGCTTATCGCATGCTCGAGCTGGAGGGCGACCCGGACCGGGCGCGGCGCGCCATGTCGCTGGCACTGGAGAGGCTGCGCGGCCTCGAGGCGCCGGGCCTGACCCGGGCGCGGGAAGCCGTGGCCGGCGAGCTGGAGGCGCTGCGCGGCGTAAGCAGCGTGGACCGGGAAGGACTCGCCGCCCGCCTGGCCGGCCTGGCCGACACGGTGGGCGACCTGCCGCTGCGCGGCGACCTGGGCCCGGCGTCCGCCGGTCCGGCGGAGGAGCCCGGGCGAGCGGAGACACCGGAAGACGAGCGGGGATGGTGGCAGGCAACCCGGGATTTCATGGGTGAATATTTCACCGTCCGCCGCACGGACGAGACCGGCACCTCCCTGCCCGCGCCGGGTTCCCTGAGCCTCATGCGCGACGTGCTCCGCCTGGCCCTGGAGCAGGCGCGGCTGTCGCTGTTGCAGGCCGAGCCCGGTCTGTACCGGCAGAGCCTGGAGCGCGCCGACGCGCTGCTGGAGGCCTATTTCGCCGGCGACGACCCGGCGGTTGCCGCCGCCCGCGAGACCCTGGCGGAGTTGGAAGACACCGACATCGAGCCGCGCCGGCCCGAACTGGGCGCCGCGCTCGATGCCCTGCGCGCCGTGGACCCCGGCGCCACGGAGTCCTCCTGATGCGGCTGCTCCACGTGCTCCTGGCGCTGGTGGGTGCATTGTTGCTGGGGGCCTGGCTCGCGCCGTCGCTGAGCGAGGATCCCGGGTACGTGCTGATTCGTTTCCAGGGCTGGGCCTTCGAGACCACCACCGTGGCCCTGGGACTGGCGCTCA
>CAZEUW010000301.1:0-2110 GCA_964515425.1 uncultured Gemmatimonadota bacterium
TGATCCCCCGCTCCTGCTCCTGCTCCATCCAGTCCATCGTGGCGTCGCCGTGATGCACCTCGCCCATGCGATGGACCCTGCCCGTGTAGTACAGGATCCGCTCGGTGGCGGTGGTCTTCCCGGCATCGATGTGAGCCATGATGCCGATGTTCCGGAGCTTGTCGAGCGGCGTCTTTCTGGGCATCGCGTATCTATCGGGTGTCTATGCGGATCGGATTTCGGGGGACGACCGGATCGTGTCTCACCAGCGGTAGTGGGCGAACGCCTTGTTCGCCTCGGCCATCCGGTGCACCTCTTCCTTCCGGCGCACGGCGCCGCCTTCGCCGTTCGCCGCGTCCATCAGCTCCTTGGCCAGCCGCTCGGACATCTCCTTGTCCCGACGCTGGCGCGAGAAGTGGACGAGCCAGCGCCGCGCCAGCGAGTCCCGGCGCGGCGGATGGACCTCCATGGGGACCTGGTACGTCGCGCCCCCGACCCTGCGGCTCCTCACCTCCAGGACCGGGCGGGCGTTGGAGACGGCCTGCCGGAAGACGTTCAGCGCGGGCTGGCCCGTCCGCTCCTCGATCAGCCGCATGGCCTCGTAGAAGATCTTCTCGGACTTGGCCTTCTTGCCGTCCTGCATCAGGGTGTTCACGAACTTCGTCACGTCCGGGGACCCGTATCGGGGGTCCTGGTCGACGTCCCGCCGCTCGGCTCGCTGTCTCCGTGCCATCCTATCTCGTTCCCCGCTCTACGTTTCGGGTCAACTCGGCTTCTTCGCGCCGTACTTGGACCGGCCCTGGCGACGGTCGGACACTCCGGATGCATCCAGCGTTCCACGCACGACGTGGTAGCGCACACCCGGCAGATCCTTCACGCGTCCGCCCCGGATGAGGACGATGCTGTGCTCCTGGAGGTTGTGTCCCTCGCCCGGGATGTAGGCCGTGACCTCGTACCCGTTCGTCAGGCGCACGCGGGCGACCTTGCGGAGCGCCGAGTTCGGCTTCTTCGGCGTCGTCGTGTAGACCCGGGTGCAGACCCCACGCTTCTGGGGACAGCCCTCCAGGGCCGGGGCCTTGGTCTTCTTCCCCGGCTGCTCGCGGCCCTTCCGGACCAGCTGGTTGATCGTCGGCATCACTTCTCCGTTCCGTTGCTGCGCACTCGCACTCCGCTCGCGTCTCGTCCCGAGGCTCACGGCCCGCCGTCACGGCGCCGGGCGAGCCGACAAAAAACCCGGGAACGAGAGCGTCCCCGTGGCGGTGACAGGACCGTCGGCTGATTCGCCGACAGACCGCATATCTTACGCTTGAAGACCGGAAGCGTCAAGCGATTGCACGACGCTCCCGCGGGGTTAGAGAACCCGGCGAAGGGAGCGCCGTTCCACGTCGGGCGACCGCGTCTAGGCCGTGACTTCCTCCTCTTCCGCCTCGACCTCCACGGGCTCCTCGTCGCCGAGGTCCGCGAAGAGGCCGCCACGCTGCTCCGCCCGCCGGATCTCGTCCAGCTCGCGGCCGAGCGGCTCGCCCACCAGGAAGTCGATCTCGTCGTACCTGTGGATCCCGGTGCCGGCGGGGATCTGGTGCCCGATGATGATGTTCTCCTTGAGCCCGCGGAGCTCGTCGACGGCGCCGCGCACGGTGGCGTCGGTCAGCACCCGCGTCGTCTCCTGGAAGGAGGCCGCGCTGATGAAGGACTCCGTGGTCAGGCTCGACTTCGTGATGCCCAGCAGGATCGGCTCCGCGCGGGGCGGATCGCCGCCGGCCTGGAGCACCTCGCGCGTCCGCTCCCGGAACTCCATCCGGTCGACGTGCTCGTTCTCCAGGTACTCGGTGTCGCCGGGCGCGGTGATGCGGACCTTCTGGAGCATCTGTCGCACGATGACGCCGATGTGCTTGTCGTTGATCCGAACGCCCTGCAGCCGGTAGACCTCCTGGATCTCGTTGAGGAGGTACTCCTGCACGGCGCGCGGCCCCTTCACCCGCAGGATGTCGTGCGGGTTCACCGGCCCCTCGGAGAGCCGGTCGCCGGCCCGCACCCGGTCGCCCTCGTGCACCCGGAGGTGCTTGCCGACCTCGACCTTGTACTTGTGCTCCTCGTCGTCCCCGGTGGTGACGAAGATCTCGCGCTTGCC
>CAZEUW010000302.1:0-2079 GCA_964515425.1 uncultured Gemmatimonadota bacterium
TGATGTAGAACCCGCCGCCCTCGGTGCCCTTGCAGAACGCGTCCCGGTTCAGGAGGACGACGTCGTCCTGGCGGACCCGGACGTGCTCGCCCTCGGCGACGTCGAGGTCGAAGTCGTGGCAGGTGAGGCTCGTCTTGCCGGTGCCCGACAGGCCGAAGAAGAGCAGGCCCTTCTCGCGCAGCTCCCCGTCCCGCGCGCTCCGGGCCCGCACCAGCTTGCTCCCCGCGTGGAGGCCGAGCCAGCCGCGCTGCTTGGCGTGGTACATCGCCTGGCGCAGGAAGGACTTCTTGATCTCGCCGAAGTAGTCGGAGCCGAGCACCCAGGTCGTCCCCTGCTCGGGATCGACCAGGATGTCCTTGCCGTGCGGCCACTCCGGGACGTCGACCGTCACGAAGTCGGGCTCGCCGTCCGGGTCGTCGGCGGGCTCGAGGCTCGCGTGGAACATGTGCGCGAGCCGGGCGAAGGGCCGCGTCACGTAGAGCCGGCAGTGGAGCGAGCCGAACCCGCTCGAGGTGCCCATCGCGCGGTCGAGACGCACGAGCTCCCGGTCCTCGAGGAACGCCCGCGCCCGCTCGATGGTCCGCAGGTCGTCCTCGGTGACCTCCCCGTCGACCGTCGTGCGCGTGTCGGCGGCGCTGCGGGCCCGGTGCTCCGAGACGTAGGCGGCGCTCCCGTACTCGGTGGTCCGCTCGTCGGGGCGCGCGAGCTCGCGGAGCTGGTCGAGATCCGGGTTGTCCAGGATCGCTCGGGCTCTCGGCGGCGCGTCGGCTGCGATGGTCACGGTTTCCTCGGTTGGCTTTCGGCCCGCGGCGCCGGCGGGTGCGCCCGACGCAGACCTCAGAGGTCGAGTCGGGTCTGGCGCTGGCGGGTCTCGGCGTCGACGACGGCGATGGCGGCCAGGTTGACGATCTCGGCCACCGTGGCACCGCGTTGCAATATGTGCACCGGCTCGTCCGTGCCCAGCAGCACGGGGCCGATGGCCTCCGCGCCTCCCAGCCTGGCGAGCAGCTTGTAGCACACGTTGGCCGCCGCGAGCTTCGGGAAGACGAGCACGTTGGCCGGCCCGCGCAGGTCCGAGAAGGGATAGCTCTTCCGGAGGATGTCTCCGACCACGGCGGTGTCCGCCTGCATCTCCCCGTCCACCTCGAGGTCCGGGCGCCGCTCCTTGACGATCTCGGTCGCGCGCCGGACGCGCCGCGCCTCCTCGTGGCGGGACGACCCGAAGTTGGAGAAGGAGAGCATGGCGATCCGCGGAAGGATCCCCAGCCGGCTCACGAAGTCGGCGGACAGGCCGGCCACCTCCGCCAGCAGCTCGGCGTCGGGCTCGATGTTCACGGTCGTGTCCGCGAAGAAGTAGAGGTCGTCCTCGAAGACCATGATGTAGAGGCCCGCCACGCGGCTGGCCCCCTCCTCCGTCCCGATGACCTCGAGCGCGGGCCTGAGCGCGTCGGGGTAGTACATGCTCGCGCCGGCGATCAGCGTGTCGGCGTCCCCGGTCTCGACCATCATGGAGGCGAAGTAGGTCGGCTCGGCCATGAGCCAGTCGGCTTCCGAGCGGGTCACGCCCTTGCGGTGCCGTCGGCGCCAGAGCGCATCGGCGTAGGGCTCGTGCCGGTCGGACCGCTCGGGGTCGACGATCTCGACGCCGTCGAGGTCGACGTTCTGCTCCGCGGCGGCCGTCGCGATCCGCTCCGGGTCGCCCAGCAGGATCGGCTCGCCGAACCCCTCGTCGCGGATGACCGTCGTGGCGCGCAGCACCTGCTCGTCGTCGCCCTCCGGGAAGACGATGCGCTTCGGGTGCTTGCGGCTCCGGTCCATCAGGGCCCGCATGAACTCCCGGGCCGGGCCCAGCCGGCCTTCCAGCTCGCTGCGGTACGCCTCGAGGTCGACCTCCTTCCGCGCCACGCCGGTCTCCATGGCCGCCCGCGCCACGGCGGTGGCCACCCAGAGCAGCACCCGGGTGTCGAAGGGCTTCGGGATCAGGTAGTCCCGACCGAATTCCATCCGTTCGTCCGCGTACGCCGCGGAGACCGCGTCCGGCACGTCCTCCCGGGCCAGGTCGGCCAGCGCCCGGGTGGC
>CAZEUW010000303.1:0-2075 GCA_964515425.1 uncultured Gemmatimonadota bacterium
TCCTCGCGGCGTGGGGACGGACGATGAGCTCCACCAGCCTCAACCGGACGGGCGGCACGCCCGCCGCCACGGCGGTCGAGGCGCGGGAGGCCCTCGACCGCCTGCCGGCGACCGGCGCCGAGCCGGTCCGGTGGCTCGACGCGGGCGACCTCCCCGGCGGATCGCCGTCGACCCTGCTCAGCCTTCGCCACGAGCCGCCCCGCCTGCTCCGGGCCGGGGCCGTGGCCGCCGATCGGATCGAGGCCGTGCTCGGACGCGAGCTGGTCGATGGCTGAGGCGGCCGGAGACGGTGCTGTGCGGCGGCTGCTCTTCGTGTGCACCGGCAACACCTGCCGCAGCCCGCTCGCGGAGGCCCTGGCGCGCCGGGCCGCCGCCGAGCGCGGCCTGGACCGGATCGAGGTCCGATCGGCGGGGATCCGTGCCTCCCGTGGCACGCCCGCCTCGGAGGGATCCGCCGCGGTCGCCGCCGAGGTCGGGCTCGATCTCGGCGGGCACGGCTCGACGCCGCTGGACGACGACCAGCTCCGGTGGGCCGACCTGGTGCTCTGCATGGGCGTCTCGCACCGCCTCGCGGCGGAGAGGATGGGTGCCGGGGAGCGCGCAGTGCTCCTCACCCGATACCTGCCGGAGGACCACCCCGAGCACGGGCGCTCCGTGGTCGACCCGGTGGGCCGGGAGGCGGCCGTCTACCGGGAGGTCCGGGAGCTGCTGGCGGAGGGCGTCGAGGGCCTGATGAACCGGCTGGAGCCGTCGACGGGCGGCGACGCCTCGGGGGGCGGGGGGTGAGCGCACCTGGACCCGCGCCCTTCGCGCTGCTGGGATCGCCCGTCGCGCACAGCCTCTCGCCGCGGCTGCACTGCCGGGCCTTCCGGGCGCTCGGACGCCACGCCTGCTACGCGGCGCTCGAGGTCACCGCGGAGGAGGTCCCGGCGGTCATGCGGGCCCTGACCCGCTCCGGCGGGGGTGGGAACGTGACCGTCCCGCACAAGGAGGTGGCGGCGGACGCGGTGGAGACGGCGAGCGAGGCCGTCCGGGCGACGGGCGCCTGCAACACCTTCTGGCGGGACGGCGACGGACGGCTGTGCGGCGACAACACCGACCCGGTGGGCTTCCGTGAGGCGGTGGCGGGTCTGCTGGACGGGGAGGAGCCGCTCGCGGGCCGGACCGTCCTCCTGCTGGGTGCCGGGGGCGGCGCCCGCGCCGTTGCCCACGCCTGTCTGGAGGGAGGGGCCGCGTCCGTCGAGGTGCTGAACCGGACGGTGGACCGGGCCCGGCGCCTCGCCGAGCGCTTCGGCGACGACCGCCTCCGGGTGCTCGGCGACCCGGGCGATGTGGGGAAGCGCTACGACCTGGTCGTCAACGCGACGAGCCTGGGCCTCGACGAAGCGGATCCCCTTCCGATCCGCCTGGAGGAGCTCCAGGCGGGCGCGATCCACGACCTCGTCTACGGCCCCGGGGGAACCGAATGGACGGCGCACGCCCGCAGGCTCGGAGTGCCGGCTCGGGACGGCGGGGAGATGCTCGTGCGACAGGCGGCCGCCGCCCTTCGGCGATGGTTCGGCGAGGCGCCGCCCCTCCCGGTGCTCAGGGAAGCGCTGGAGTCGGAGCCGTGAACCGGGGACGCGCGGCCGGGCGCGCGGCCCGACGCTGCTTCGACCTCCTCTTCCCGCCGACGTGCCTGCTCTGCGGCGCGGGGCTCGGGGCCGACGCGGATCCCCTGTGCGGCCTCTGCCGGCACCGGCTCCCGCGCGTCCCCGGTCCCCGGTGCGGCCGGTGCGGCGCCACGCGACGGCTGGAGCTTCCCGGAGAGGAGGGGTGCGCCGAGTGTGCGGGGTGGGGTCCGGGCGTGCCGAGGGCGGCCGCGCCCTTTCTCATGCGCGACGGGGCCGCCCGGCTCGTGCGGGCCCTCAAGTACGGCGGATGGCGGGCCGCGGCCCGTCCGATGGCGGCCGAGATGACGACGTCGGCCCGTGCGGTGGCACCGCCGGGGGGCGCCACGCTCGTCCCGGTTCCTCTCACTCCCGCCCGGCTCCGGGAGAGGGGCTGCGACCAGGCGGCGCTGCTGGCCCTCCGTC
>CAZEUW010000304.1:0-2075 GCA_964515425.1 uncultured Gemmatimonadota bacterium
CCGGTTGCTGCGGGTGCCGACGAGTCGGAGACCGAGCCAGTGGCGGGTCGGCGGCGTGGAGTTGCGGTAGAGGAGCGCGCGGCCACGCTGATTGGCGATCGCCAGATCCGGATCACCGTCCCCGTCGAAGTCGGCCAGCGCCACGCCCCGGCCGTCGAGCCGGTCCCGCACTCCCACGAGCCCGGCCACGTCCACCAGGCCGCGGCGTGGACGGTTGAGGTAGACGCGCGAGCGCTCGTAGCCCGAGAGGCTCCGGTCGCCGATGGCGGGCCAGTTGGCGGCGTCCTCGAACATGGCCCGGTTGGCGCCCGTGATCTTGGCCATGTCGTACCAGTAGTCGTTCTCCCGGCTGGACGAGATCATCCCGTTGACGACGACCAGGTCCGTCAGGCCGTCCAGGTTGAGGTCCCCGAACTGTGCCCCCCAGGCCCATCCGGCGTCGGCGACCGACGCCGTGGCGGCCTCTTCGAACCGGCCGAGCTCGTCCAGGAAGTTGAGGCGCAGATTGTTGCCCTGGAAGAGGAAGCCCCGCTGCGAGATGTTCGTCACGTAGACGTCCAGGCTGCCGGAGTTGCGCAAGTCGCCCAGCGCCACGGACATGCCGCTGCCCGATTCCTCCAGCCCGACGTCGGCCAGCTCGAAGCGGCGATCGTTTTCACTCGAATCGGGCGCCGGTCGGTTCAGGTACAGTTCCTCGGGCCCGTAGTCGTTGGCCAGGTAGAGATCGGGCCAGCCGTCCCCGTCGAAGTCGGCGGAGCTCGCGGCCAGCGTCCACCGCGTGGTCCCGACGCCGGTGCGCTCCGTGACCTCCTCGAAGCGGCCGTCCCCCTCGTTGTGGAACAGGCGATTCCGGCCGCCGTTGGAGGAGAACTCCCAGCTGTCGGGCATGATGCGGGTGGTCGCGAGGTCCCACAGGACCAGGTCGTTCCGGTAGTACCCGCACAGGTACAGGTCCAGGAGGCCGTCCCGGTCGTAGTCCAGCCACACTGCGCAGTTGGCGTTCATCCAGACGTCCAGGCCGGCCCGCCCGGTCACGTCGCGGAAGCGCGGCACGCGAAGCTCGTCCGGGTTCGAGGAACCGCCGGGGCCCACCGCATCCGACCTGGCGGAGCCGGAGAGGTTCTCGAGCAGCGCCGGGCGGCCCCACCGGAAGACCAGGAGGTCCTGGTCGCCGTCGTTGTCGTAGTCGGCCCACACCGAGCCCATCGATGCGCCGGCGTCGCGATCGTTGAGCGCGCCGACGCCGGCCTCGGCGGCGACGTCGCGGAAGCTCCACCCTCCCTCGTTCAGGTAGAGGGCGTTGGACGCCCCGAAGGCGCTCGTGGTGAGGTAGAGATCGGGGCGGCCGTCGCCGTTGGCGTCACCCACCGAGGCGGACGCCCCCACGGTCGCCACGTATGGCTCGATGTGGGCGATCCGGGGGTCCAGCTCCGGGGCGCGGTGGGTGAAGTCGACGCCCGCGGACCCGGTGGACTCGCTGAGCTGGAAATCGGCCTGGACGGCGCCTCCCGGCGTGTCGGCGTGCGCGTCGAAGTAGACGACGGCTCCGATGCCGGCGCAGAAGAGGAGCGTGACGACGATACGGGGAATCCTGAAGCTCACCATGGCACGGTCATCCGGCGTCGGAGTCCTCCCGCTCCGCGGGGAGCACGTAGCCCTGGTCGGCGAGGCGCTTGCCGGAGTTGCGGTACGCCTCGTCGGGCAGGTCCGCCACGCCCGTCGCGTCGATCCAGACGTTGTAGAAGTTGAAGAGAGCGACGACCGTGACGGCGTCGTACAGGGCGGGTTCGGACCAGCCCGCCTCCTTCGCGCGCTCGATGTCGTCCGGCCCGATCCGGTTCGAGGCCCGGTTCACCGCCTCCACGAAGCTGAACAGGGCCCTCAGCTTCTCGTCGATCGGTGCGCTCCGATGATCGGCGAGCACGGCGTCCACCAGCTCTCGGTCCTCCAGGAGTTCCGCCGCGACCGCGGCGTGGCTGCCCTGTCAGAAGGGACATCCGTTCCGATCCGAGACGAAGGCCGCGATCAGCTCCCGCTGGCCCGGTGAGAGCTCGGACGGCCCCCGCATGACCTCC
>CAZEUW010000305.1:0-2069 GCA_964515425.1 uncultured Gemmatimonadota bacterium
GCGAGGACGAGGTGAGAGACTGGTGCCTGGACCGGGGACCCGCATTCGCCCACCCGCGGAGCGTGTACTTCCGCGACGCCCTCCCGCTCGGGGGTACGGGCAAAGTGGACCGGCAGCGATTGACGAGGGAAGCTGCCGAACTGGCGAAGCGAGGGTGAGCGTGGACGCCGCGGCGCTGTTCCGGACCTCTCCGTTCCACCGGTGGCTCGGCTGCGAGATCGAGCGAATGGACGAGGACGAGGTGGTCCTCACGCTCCCCTTCCGGGAAGAGTTCGTGGGTGATCCCGAGCATCCGGCCTACCACGGCGGGGTGCTGGCGGCGCTGATCGACGCGGCCGGCACCTTCGCGCTGATCTCGGCGACGGGCCGGGATTGGATCACCGTCGACATGCGGATCGACTATCGGCGTGCCGCTTGTCCCGGAGCGGTTTCCGCGCGCGCGATACCGGTGCGAGCGGGCCGGAGGCTCGGCCTGGCGGACGTGACGCTGGCGGACGCGGAGGGACGGACGGTGACGTCGGGTCGCCTGACCCTGGTCGCCGCCCGGGACGCCGATCCAGCCGAAGCAGAGGGGGAGGGAGAGCGATGAGCGAGTCGCTGCTGGACGGACCCGTCTCAGGTATCGCCGAGGCAATCCGCTCGCGGGAGGTGAGCTCGGAGGAGGTGGTCCGGGCGTTCCTCGAGCGCATCGAGGCCGTCAACGACGAGCTCAACGCCGTCGTCCAACTCCGCCCCGACGCCGCCCTCGAGCGAGCCCGGGCGGCGGACCGCGGGATCGCGGACGGGAGTGACCTCGGACCGCTCCATGGGGTGCCGATAACGGTGAAGGACTCCTTCGACACGGCCGGCGTCGTCACCACCGGCGGCACGGTCGGTCGCTCGGACCACGTGCCCGACGCGAACGCGACCGCCGTGCAGCGGCTGATCGATGCCGGTGCGATCGTGCTCGGGAAGACGAACACGCCGGAGCTCACCTTCGCCTACGAGACGGACAATCTCGTCTACGGCCGCACCGTGCATCCGGAGGATCCGGGCCGGACTCCCGGGGGGAGCAGCGGCGGCGCGACGGCGATACTGGCGGCGGGTGGTAGCCCGCTCGACGTCGGGAGCGATACGGGCGGCAGCATCCGCGTCCCGTCCCATTTCTGCGGGACGGCGGGACTCAAGCCGACCGCGGGAGCGGTGCCACGGACCGGCCACCTGGTCTCGTTCGAGGGCCTCTTCGAGTCGCTGACCCAGATCGGGCCGCTCGGGCGCCACGTCGAAGATCTGGCGCTCGTGCTCCCCTTGATCGAGGGTCCGGATTGGCGTGATCCCCACGTGGTGCCGCGGCCGACCGTCGGCGAAGCGGGTGGGGTCGAGGGGCTGCGGATCGCCCTCTACACGGACAACGGCGTCATGGCTCCCGAGGCCGACGTGGTCGGCGCCGTCCTCGAGGCCGGTCGGGCCCTGGAGGACGCGGGAGCCAGGCTCGAGGAGGACCGGCCTCCGGGGATCGAACTCAGCATGGAGCTCCTCTACGACCTCTTTGGAGCCGACGGCGGGGTCGGCGTCCGGGGCTTCCTCGAGATGTGCGGCACCGAGAGCCCGAGTCCCCTCATCCAGGACCTGCTGGAGCTACTCGAGGACCGCGAGTGCTCGCTTCCGGATTTTGAGCTCCGTGCAGCCCGGTGGGACGAGTGGCGGAGCGGGATGCTCGGCTGGATGGAAGGCTACGATGCGGTGCTCTGTCCGGCATGCGCCTTCCCCGCGCCTCCACACGGCACGACGAACGACGACGACCGGCTGCCCGGCTTCACCTACGCGTCCGCCTACAACCTGACGGGCTGGCCGGCCGCCGTCGTGCGCGCCGGCACCTCGAGAGAAGGGCTCCCGATCGGGGCCCAGGTGGTCGCGCGCCCCTGGCGCGAGGACGTCTGTCTCGCCGTCGCCGGCCACCTCGAGACGGCGCTCGGTGGCTGGCAGCCGACTCGCTAGCTCAGCTCCGGCTCCTCGCCCTCGACTGGACGCGTGTCGGGACGGGCGAGGAGCGCGATGCAGACGACGGTGATCCCGAGTCCCAGCGCAAG
>CAZEUW010000306.1:0-2052 GCA_964515425.1 uncultured Gemmatimonadota bacterium
CGCCAGCGCTCCCAGGTGGTCCAGACGGCGTCGTGCTCGACCAGGGTCTCGCCGGTGTGATCGCCCCGGTAGCAGGTGGCGGCCATCTGGCTGCAGAAGCTGTCCGTCTCCCGGTCGTACATCACGAGGTTGCTGTTCAGCAGGCGCCCCGACGTGCCGAGGGTCGACTCGCCCCGCTCGAACACCTGCGCCGTGGCGGTGAGCGGACAGTAGGTGACCGCGACGTTCAGCCCGCCGACCCGGTCGTTGACGATCTCGTGGTACACGACGATGTGCTGCGGATACGCCCGGGCGTCCCCGTCGTGCTCGAAGCCGATGACGAGGTCCCCGGGCGCCAGGTCGGCCCGGTCGGCGTCGACGAACCTGGGCTTGTCGATGGACGGGATCCCGTCCTTGGGCGGCCCGCCCGACATGGTGAAGTCGTCGTAGGTGTCGAGGTCGTCACCGAGGACGTAGTTCGTCGCGGCCAGCGGCAGGCTCGCGTCCTGCTGGTCCGCGCCGACGTCGACGGTCGATGCGTACAGGCCAGCGCCGGCGGCCACCGCCACCGACGCTCCGACGACCAGAGTTCGGCTCGTATTCACCATCCGCTCTCCGCGAGGGGAAGGAAGCCCGTTCCATCCCTCGAAACACACCGGCACCGGCCGTGGTTCCCGACCCTCCGGATCGCGGAGAGGAGCTAGCCCCCTGTGGCCGCCGGCTGGCTCCCGGGCGTCACCGCCGGCAGCTCCGCCGGCACGACCCAGTTCACGGGCGGCAGCTCCACGCGCTCGGGCACGTCCTCCATCGACCCCGTCCGCAGGAAATCGACGACGGCGTCCCGGAACGAGCCCGAGGCCTCCATCGCCTCGCCCAGCGCCCCGTGCGTGCCGCGCACCACCGTCACCAGCTTGCCGTTCTCGAAGGCCGGCATGAGCTCCACGGCGTTCTGGTAGGGAGTGGAGAGGTCCCAGTCGCCGTGCACGACCAGCGTGGGCACGTCGGTCTCGAACGTGGTCCGGAAGTCGTCGCCCAGGTCCACGTCCCAGACGGGACAGGCGATCTGGTAGAACCACGCGGTGGGCCCGAGGACCTCGGCCGCCGGATCGGCGAGCAGCACCTCGTTCCGTTCTGCGGAGATGCCCGAGGCACAGTCCAGTAGGAAGAAGGCCGCGTCGGGGAGCCGCCGCCAGTCGTCGCCGGCGTCGGGTCGCGCCCGCTGGGCGATCTCCCCGAAGCTGCCGGCATGAAGGCGAAGGACGTCGGCCGGCCAGGATGCCATGTCGTGCAGGGAGTCGGGGGCCGAGGAATATCCGTCGGCGACGGTGCGGACGATGTCGGCCGTGAGCCGGACCTCCCGGGTCTCTCCCGTGTCCGGATCCTCGACCGTCACCGACGCCGGCTGTCGCTCCAGCCGCGAGATCGTCGCCCGGAGCGCCGCGATCAGCCCGCCCTCGGGCAGCCAGGGCTGGAGCTCGGGGGCGGCCTCGGCGTCGGCCGCCACGCGCCGGAGCGCGTCGAGCACGCCGGTCGGCATGTCGTAGGTGTGGTCGGGCCCCTCGGTACCGCCGAGCAGCGCCCGGGCGACGATCCCGGGATGGTCGCGCAGCACCGCCATCGCCCAGTGGGATCCGAAGCTCACCCCCTCGATCGTGATCCGATCGTAGCCCAGGGCCTCCGCCACGTCAGCCACGTCAGAGGCGGCTTCACGGACGTTGATCGCGTCGGGGACGAGCCCCCGGTCCCTCCAGTGGTCGCGGCACTTCCGGGAGGCCTCCCGGAGCGCCTCCGCGCGATCGGCCTCCGGCGTCGCGGGGTCGAACATCGGGGCTCTCACACCCTCGCACTCCGTCGCCGGCAGGGAGGGGCCGAAGCCCCGCTGGCCGACCACCACGACGTCGGCGAACCCGGTATAGGGGGCCACGTTCGCCTCGTAGTAGCCCGGATCCTCGAGCTCCAGGCCGCCGAAGCCCGGCCCGCCGTGGAGACGGAAGACGGGCGGCGCGCTCGCCTCGACGGAGTCGTCTGCGGGGAACCGGTGGAAGACGACGCCGAGGACACCCGAGGAGGGAT
>CAZEUW010000307.1:0-2028 GCA_964515425.1 uncultured Gemmatimonadota bacterium
TGAGCGCCAGTCCCAGGGCCACGGTGGTGGTCTCGAAGGCCCAGCCCTGGAAACGGATCAGCACGTAACCGGGATCCTCGCTCAGCGACGGCGCGAGCCAGGCCCCCAGCAACAGGGCGCCCACCAGCGCCAGGAGCACGTGGAGCAGCCGCATCAGGAGGACTCCGCGGTGCCGGGATCCACGGCGCGCAGGGCATCGAGCGCGGCGCCCAGATCGGGCCGGCGCGGCTCGATGTCGGTGTTTTCCAGCTCCGCCAGGGTTTCGCGGGCGGAGGCGACGGCCGGGTCGTCGCCGGCGAAATAGGCTTCCAGCAGCGCGTCGGCGCGCTCCAGGCTCTGCCGGTACAGTCCGGTCTCGGCCCGCAACAGCGACAGCCGCGCCTGCTCCAGGGCCAGGCGGAGCACGTCGCGCAACAGGCTCAGGGAACCCGGCGCGGGCAGGGAAGTGCCGGTCTCGTCCGTGCGGCGGACGGTGAAATATTCACCCATGAAATCCCGGGTTGCCTGCCACCATCCCCGCTCGTCTTCCGGTGTCTCCGCTCGCCCGGGCTCCTCCGCCGGACCGGCGGACGCCGGGCCCAGGTCGCCGCGCAGCGGCAGGTCGCCCACCGTGTCGGCCAGGCCGGCCAGGCGGGCGGCGAGTCCTTCCCGGTCCACGCTGCTTACGCCGCGCAGCGCCTCCAGCTCGCCGGCCACGGCTTCCCGCGCCCGGGTCAGGCCCGGCGCCTCGAGGCCGCGCAGCCGCTCCAGGGCCAGCGACATGGCGCGCCGCGCGCGCTCCGGGTCGCCCTCCAGCTCGATCATGCGATAAGCGGCATGAACCAGGTATTCCGCCTGCGACAGGGCGAGCGCCAGGTCGGGAGACGGGCCGCCGCTGCCGTCCAGCCGCGAGGTCAGGGTTTCGATGCGGCGGCGCTGCTCGTTCACCGTTTGCTGCAGGGCGGCCACTTCGCCGGCCAGGTCGGACACCGTGCCCTCCAGGGCGTCCGCCCGTTCCGCGGCCCGGGTTGCCGAGCTCCCGGCCGCGCCGGCTTCCTCGCCTGCCGCGCGGGCCCGTTCCCCGGCCGCGGCCACCTCGTCGCCAAGCGAGCCGATACGCTCGTCGAGCCGGTCCACTCGCCCGGAAAGTGCCGTCAGTCGCTCCCCTTCATCCCCTCCGGCCTGGCGGGCTTGCCAGGTCTGCCATCCGGCTGCGGCCCCGGCGAGCAGGGCGATGAGCAACGCGACGAGCGCCAGCCCGCGGCCGGCCGGACGGGCGGTATCAGTCTCCGGGCCGGATTCCGTCTCGTCCCGGGAATGTTCTCCGGCCTCATCGGCTTGGTCTTCATGCTCGGTCATTCAATACTCCCGGCCCCCGGGCGTTCCCGTCGGGGCGATACAAATCAAGCGCCGATCAAACCAGCGAAGGCCCGACTGGAGCTCACCCGGATACGCGCCATGTCCACCATCCGGCATTAATGCCGGAATGCTAACCGCTAGGGGGTACGGCGTCACCTTGAGGTTCCTTGAATCACTGCCTCCACCAGGCTGTCCGGGTCCGGTCCCCTCGCGGCCACCACTCGCTCGAATCCGGCCCAGCGCGCCAGGCCCGCGACCCTTTCGCCGGCGGCTACCAGGGGCGAACGCCTGAGACGGTCGAGCGTGTCCGCCTCGACCATGTGCATCAGGTTGTCCAGCACCTCGCCGCTGGTAACGGTGGTGACGATGGCATCACAGCCGGCAAGTCGGCCGGCGAGCTCGCCCGGCGCCGCGGAAGGCCTGCCGCGACGGTACACCAGCACGCTGAGCACCTCGGCGCCGTGACGCCGCAGCCCGCGGGCCAGCACGCGCCTTCCCCCGGGGGCTTTCAGCAGGGCTACACGGCGCCCCGCCAGGGATTCCAGGTCCGGGTGGCCCAGCAGCCCTTCGCTGTCGTGGCGTTCCGGGACGAGGACGTCCTCGACGCCGGTCCTTTGCAGCGCCTCGGCGGTGGTCGGCCCCACGGCGGCGGCCTTCACGCCACGCGGCAGACGCCCGCCCGGGAAATAG
>CAZEUW010000308.1:0-2012 GCA_964515425.1 uncultured Gemmatimonadota bacterium
GCATGCAGTCAGGCACGTGACTGGCGGCAGGCGCTTCGCGAGTCGGTGACCGACCCGCGCGAGCTCCTGGCCATGCTGGACCTCGACCCTTCCCTTCTGCCGGGTGCACGGCGCGGGGATCGGCTCTTCCGGTTGCGCGTTCCGCGAGATTTCGTGGCGCGCATGAAGCCCGGCGACCCGGACGATCCGCTTTTGCGGCAGGTTCTGCCCCTCGACGCCGAAACGGTGGATGCGCCCGGCTTCATGGACGACCCGGTGGGCGACGGCCCGAGCCGCGGCGCCACCGGGGTCCTGCACAAGTACCACGGCCGGGTGCTGCTCATCGGGACCGGCACCTGCGCCGTGAACTGCCGCTACTGTTTCCGCAGGCACTTCCCTTACGCCGAGGAGACCGCGGCCCGGGGCCGCTGGCGCGAGGCCGCCGAATATATCGCCGCCGATGCCAGTATCCGCGAAGTGATCCTCAGCGGCGGCGACCCGCTCATGCTGGGCACGCCGAAACTGGCGGAGCTGACACGGCGGCTGGAGGCTATTCCCCACGTGCGGCGGCTGCGGATTCACAGCCGCATCCCGGTGGTCCTCCCGGAACGGGTGGACGACGAGCTGCTGGAATGGCTGTCGTCGACGCGCCTGCAGCGGGTCCTGGTCATTCACGCCAACCATGCCGCGGAGCTGGACGCTTCGGTGGACCGGGCCCTGGCCGCGGTATCGGCCACCGGGACCACCCTGCTCAACCAGGCCGTGCTGCTGCGCGGCGTCAACGACTCGCCCGAGGCCCTGGAAGCGCTCGGGGAGCGATTGTTCGAGGCCGGCGTCCTGCCGTACTATCTGCATTTGCTGGATCGTGTCAGGGGGGCAGCGCATTTCCAGGTGCCGGAAGCGAAGGCCAGTCGGATATACCGCCGTCTGCGGGCCCGCGCGTCCGGATTTCTCGTGCCCCGCCTGGTCCGGGAGATTCCGGGTACCCCGTACAAGACGCCGATCCTCTGACGGATCGAGGACCGACTCCGGTCGGGAAACCCCATGACTTCCTTCAAACCCCCGAGACAGCAGCGCCGCCCGTGGATCAAGCGACCCCGCCCGTCCGCCTGGCGCGGGTGGGCCGATTCGGTGTCCCTGGAACACCCGGCGGAAGCCTGGGAATTGCTGGCTCACGAGACCCGCGAGCTCAATTGCACGGTCTGCCCGGGGCGGCGACGGCTCAAGTGCCTGGAACCCGTGCACCGGATCGCCCGCCTCCTGCAGTCCGGCCTGGAAGAGCGGCTTGCCGGGGAACGCTTCCCCTCGTCCCGCGAAAGCGAAGCCCTCGCGCTCCGGGCGCGCGAGGCCTGGACGAGTCTGGCCGTGGGGTATCTGTGCGTGCAACGGGATCTCGACGACCGGGAACGCGGGACCCGTAACGCGGCGGCGCTGTTGGGGTTGCAGGCGATGGGCCGGCTGATGCTGGTCTGTTACCAGCAATACGTCTCCGAGCCGCCAGGCGCCTGGCTCGCCGTCCATGCGTTGCGAAACGGCGCCGACCGCGCGGCGCCGAAGACCGGCGCACCCGCCAGTCCCGTCGGCGACGCCGGGGACCCCGAAAGCGCCTACAAGCAACTGCTGGTGATGGCGGCCGCCGGCCCTTTGCGATTGCGCCGGGACGAGCAGGCGCCGGTATACCGGGTCCTGGCCGAGTGGTCGCGGCATGTCGCGATTCGACCGTTGCACGGCGCCCAGCCGAAGGCGCCGCCGGTGATCTTCAGGACCGGCGAGGACGAGGCGCCGCGGCAATACCCGCTGGACAGCCTCCCCGACGCGCCGGGGCTCAGGCTCATCGATCCCGCGCCGCTGGCCTCGCGGGCACGCCGGCGCCTGGAGCAGATCGAGACCGGGGATACCCGGCCCGCCGTCTCCGGCGAGCCCCTCGCGGGAGAAACCCTCCGCGTGCTCCTGGCCAGCTGGACCGGCACCGTTACCCGCCAGTTCCCGCGCTCGGAAACGAGCCAGACGACCAGGTTCGCGGTGGGCCTCGA
>CAZEUW010000309.1:0-2002 GCA_964515425.1 uncultured Gemmatimonadota bacterium
CCCACACCGAATACAGGCTGACGAGCGAGGGCCGCGCCGCGCTGCAGGAGTACCTGGGCCACATGGAGGCGCTCATCCACGCCGTCCGCGACGGCTGACCTGACCCGCCGCCCGCGGCACCGAGCCGCCCGGGAGGGGAACCGGAGCGGAACCGATGAACCAGCAGGAATGGGACGATTTTGCGCCGCGTGACTTTGTAGTACAGAGTACTTTTCACTCGGGCGAGCCACTCTGGTCATCGGAGCGTCCGTCCGGGCCGGGAGCGTCGATTCCGGGATGACGAAAACGAACGGGAACCAACGAACTGACGGAGGGACGGAGCGATGAATTCGACGGATGGGCCGGCCACCGGGTCGGCATGGAACGCGATGGGTGTCCTGGCGCTGGCCGGACTCCTGGGACTCGCCGGCGACCAGCTGCTCGGGGCTGGTCCCCTGGGCCCGGGCTTCGCGATCTGGGTCGGGCTCCTGGGTACCGCCGCCGCGGTGCTGGCGCACCGGGCACCGGAGCCGTGGACGGGCGCCGCGGCGGGCTGGTCCGCCGTGGGCCTGGCGGCCGCCGGAGCCCAGGTCCTTGTGGATGCAGAGGTGCTTCACCTGGCCCTGTGGCTCGTGGTGCTGGTCTCGGCCTCGATGGTCCTGCTCCGCGCTTCCGGCGTGCGGCTCGGTGAGACCGACGTGGTCGACCACGCCCTCGGCCTGGCCATGGTCCCCCTGCGGGCCGCGGTGGGCGTCGTCCCGCTGCTGGGCGACGTCGAGCTCCCGGAAAACGGAACCCGTCGCCGGATCGTGTCCGTGGGCCGGGCGACCCTCCTGGCCGCACCCCTGGTGGCCGTCTTCGCCGCGCTCTTCGCCTCGGCCGACGCCGGCTTCAATCGCTACACTGCCTGGCTCACGTCCTTCTGGCCGGAGGACCTGCTGCTCCACCTGCTGCTGATCCTGGTCTTCGGCTGGATCGCGGCGGGGCTCCTTTCCGGCGTGCGGACCGGGAGGCTGCCGACGCTCCCCGACGTGAAATGGCCCCGGCTCGGCTCCGTGGAGACGGCCACCGTGCTCGGGCTGCTCTCGATCCTCTTCCTGGCATTCGTGGCGCTCCAGCTGGGCTACCTGTTCGGCGGGCGAGCCACCATCGAGGCGGCGTCCGGGCTCACGCTGGCGGAGTACGCCCGGCGCGGGTTCTTCGAGCTCGTGCTGGTCGCGGGTCTCACGCTCGCGGTGCTGCTCGTGGGCCATAGGGTGAGTACGGTCCGCCGGGTCTTCCGCGGCCTCGCCGGCTTCCTCGTGGCCTGCGTGATGGTGATCCTGGCCTCCGCAGGCCAGCGGCTGTGGCTATACACGGCGGAATTCGGGCTCTCGCTGGACCGCATCACCGCCGCCGCGGTCATGGTCTGGCTGGCGGCCGTCCTGCTGCTCTTCGCGGCCACCGTGCTGCGGGAGCGCCCGCGTCGCTTCGCCTCCGGCGCCGTGGTCGCGGGGATCGCGGTCGTCTTCGGCCTCGTGCTCCTCGATCCCGCGGCCCTCGCCGCCCGCTCGAACCTCGACCGCGCGGCGGAGGGCGTGCGCGAGGCCGACGTGGACTATCTCCTGCGCCTCGGGGCCGGCGCCGTGCCGACCCTTGTCGACCGGGTCGATGGGCTGGCCGACGACGCTCGGTGCAGGGCGGCGACGGGGCTCCTCGAGCGCTGGGAGGAGGGCGGCGATCGGCCGGACGCGTCGGGCACGCAGGACTGGCGGGCCTGGAACGCCGCCCGGGCCACCGCCCGCGAGGCCGTCACCGAACACGCGGTCGAGCTTCGGGCCCTGGCGGACGGGTGCGGATGACGGGGACGGGACGGCGGCAGGCGGCTCCGGGGGGTCCGAACGCTCGGCGTCGCCGGTGGCGACCGCCCCGGGGGCCGGACGTCAGCTCTCCCGCGGCTCCTCCATGCGTCTCCGGGCCACGGCGGTTCGCCACCAGAGAAACGCCACCAGCAGGAAGGGGAGGGAGTAGAAGACGACCGCCA
>CAZEUW010000310.1:0-2001 GCA_964515425.1 uncultured Gemmatimonadota bacterium
AGATCTCGTAGCCGCCGCCGTAGGGCTCGCCCGGCCGGTCGTAGCGCGGCTCGTTCACGTAGGCGCAGCTTCCCAACGCCATCCGAAAGGACGGCGGGTCCCGCCGCCACTGCCACAGTTCCAGGCTCTGGAAGCGCAGGGGATAGGGCCGGTCGATCCGTCGGCCGTCCACGCGCACCTCGTAGCGGTAGGTCCGGCCGGGCTCGAGCGGCGCGGCCCGGAGACGGGCCACGTGGGCGGTCTCGGCCCGTGTCCGGACGGTGTCGGTCGAGAAGCGCGTCCCCGGGCTGGCCGTGTCCCAGTAGACCGCGTGCACCTCGGCGGGCCCCTCCGTCTGCGCCCAGAGCGCCACCTCGCGCATCGTCGCGTACCCGACCATCGGTCCCGCCCGGAGCGTCGTGTCGGGCGCCGCCATGGCCGTCGGGCCGGTGGGCGACCGGCCGTCCGCGGGCGCGAGCGCCAGGAGGGGGAGGAGGAGGGCGCCGGCCGTCGAGGCGAGCGTCACGTCGGAAGTCACGGCTGCACGTCCAGCGCCTCGAGCTGGGCCCGGATCCGCTCCTCGGTGGAGAGGCCCGAGCGGAAGCCGTAGCTCGCCCGCTCCCAGGTGCCGTACATCGGGTTGGGGAGCATGAACCAGCGCTCGCCGAAGCGATCCTCGTGGCGCTCGACCACCTCGCGGTAGGCGGCCGCCGATTCACGGGCTCCCGAGACGAAGTCGTTCAGGTCGTCGCCGATCAGCAGCACGACCCGGTGGTCGGCCGCGACGGCCCGCCGCCGGCTCGCCTTGTCCGAGCCCCAGTCGGGGCGTTCGTCCTGCATCATCAGCCGCTCGCCGGCGCTGTCCACCGGGAAGCCGACCCGCTGCAGGTTCCGCAGGGTCGGCGCTTCCTGGGTGTGGTCGCGGTTGGTCACATAGAAGACCGTCGCGCCCGCCTCTTCGGCCGCCCGGACGAACTCCAGCGCGCCGGGGACGGGCGGGGCGGCGGCCTCCCGCACCCACTCGCCCCAGCTCTCGGGCGTGAAGAAGGCCCCCTGACGGAGGCGCCGGGCCTGGTAGGGGGCGTTGTCGAGGACCGTCTCGTCGACGTCCAGGATGACGGCGGGCGGACCGTCCGTCTCGGCCGGGTCGACGAGGGCGGACCAGTCGGGATCCTCGAGGGCGTGGCCGAGGGCGTGCTCGGCGAGGTGGTAGCTCTGGAGGGCCGCCGCGCGATAGCCGGCGGAAATCTGGACCCAGAGGGTGGCGTGCAGGCCGGGGAGGGGTCCGGGCAGGGGGCCACCCGCGTCGTCCTGCTGCTGGGGGGGCGCCGAGGCACAGCCCGCCAGGATCAAGAGGGCGAGCCCCGCCGACACCGCTCCGGCCCCTCGAACGCGTTCGCGAACACCGCCCATCTCGTCGCCTCCCCGCCTTTCGGTAAACCTGCTCTCCGAGCGCCGGCCCGGCGGGTGCCAACGGAGAGGCGGACGCCCGCGGCCGGCGGCGGCCAATCTACCCGAGCCCGGAGCGGGCGTCCACGCGGGACGAACACGAGGGCCGATGGGGCGTAACAACGACGCTGGACGTGCGCCGAGACCGCCGAGGCTTATCTTACCGGGCTCCCCGCACCCGCGGGACGAGCGCCGCGACGCAGAGACGGATACCGAGACAGAGGGTACGGACGACACCATGGGACGAACGGGACCGCGCGTGAAGGTGATCCGGCGGCTGGGGACGCCGCTGCCGGGTCTGACGACGAAGTCGAGCGACCGGAAGCAGTACCCGCCCGGGGAGCACGGGCCGGGGCGCCGCCGCCGCCGGAAGACCGAGTACCGGGAGCGGCTCGAGGAGAAGCAGAAGATCCGCTTCAACTACGGCCTCAAGGAGAAGCAGCTCCGCAACTACTACCAGCGCGCCCGCGACAGCAAGGAGCCCACGGGCGAGGCGCTGCTGGAGCTGCTCGAGCGGCGGCTCGACAGCGTCGTCTTCCGTCTCGGCTTCGCCCGCACGATCCCCGCCGGCCG
>CAZEUW010000311.1:0-1988 GCA_964515425.1 uncultured Gemmatimonadota bacterium
CAGGAGGGCCCGAACGGCGGGGGGCGAACCGGCAGTCATGGCGGATCCTCTTTCCTGGTGGGAAATGGAGATGTCCCAAAATGGTTCCCACCACCCGCCGGGGCAACTGCGGCCCGCAGGGGCGACCGCGGGGAAGTGACGAACAGAAGCGGGGACGGTGGGAGGGCGGGCCGGGCCCGCCGCCCCTCGCGTCCCCGCTGTGCCGTCTCGCGGCCGTGAGCCCCGGGAAGCGTCCCGGGGCCGGGCGGCCCGGCCGGAGAGCCCGGCCGGACGATCCCGTCGGACGACCTAGCTGACCGACACGACCGTGGCGCTCTCGATGTCCGAGGAGGAGACCGCGCCGGCGTCGACGCTGCTCGGGGTGATCCAGGCCTCGGAGTTGAGGTCCGTGGTGATGGTGGTGTTCGAGTCGGCGGAGATCTCGAAGTCCGCGACCTCCTTCTCGATGACCACCTGCCCCTCGCTGCCCAGGTCCAGCGTGAGGTCGGCGTCCAGGGTGACGTCGCCGGCGGAGCCGCTGATCGTGCCGCCGCCGTTCAGCGACGCCGAGGGGCTGTCGAGCACGATCCGGACGTGGCTGTAGGTGCCGGCCTCCACGCTCACGTCCGAGGCCACCTCGGTCTCGCTGTCCACCTGCAGGTCGACGACCCGGCTCTCGGACGTGCCCTCTCCGGCCACGTCGGTCCACGTCTGGCCGTCGGCCGAGACCTGCACGGTGACGTCGGCCTCCACCTCTCCGCTGTACGAGCCGTCGCTGGACTCCGCGGCGCGGATCCGGGAGAAGCTGGCCCCCTCGGCGGAGCTCCCGCTGCTCGGGTCGTCGTGGACCGTGGCGGAGACGCTGCCCCCGTCGGGCCCGGTGGCGTCGTCCGAGCACGCGGCCGCGGCGGGGACGATCAGGGCGAGCGCGGCGGCGGTCTTCAGGGTGGTCGTCACGGTGTCGGTGAGTCGCATGGTGGCACCTCGTTCCTCGTCGTCGGGTTCGCTCGAGCTGACGTGCGTCCGGTCGACGGCGGATCCGTCGTCCGGGGCGTGAGAGGGGCAACGGAGGTTCCAGCGCCCGGGGACGATCATCGTCCTCCTCATGTCGTTGTTATGAACGTGGATGCGTGGGCGACCGCCGTTCCGGCGGCGGGTACGGGATGCGGCGATTCCGGAATTATCTCCCGGACGTCCGTCCGCCGCGGGCGGTATTTTTTTCGGCCCCTGCGGCGACCTTTGCCCGGGGAGGGAGCCCCCGGTAGGGTAGCACCGTTCACACGGCGCCCCTGGGCCGCGCCGGCCCGACGGGGCCGGCACCCTCCTCCGGCGAGGACCCCTGTCCATGACCACCGCCCGCTCCCGGGACGGCCGTCTCCTGCGGACGGCCCTCGGATCCGCGCTCGCCCTCCTGCTTCTCCTCTCCGCCCGCCCCGCGGCCCTGTCGGCGCAGGGAGCGGCCCCGGACTCGGAGCCGGCCCACGACCCCGAGGTCTTCTCCGGGCTGGAGTTCCGCCACGTGGGCCCCTTCCGGGGCGGACGCTCCACGGCGGTGACGGGGGTGCCCGGGAAGCCCCACACCTTCTTCATGGGCAGCACCGGCGGCGGGCTGTGGCGCTCGGAGGACGACGGGGAGACGTGGACCAACGTCACCGACGGCCAGCTGGACATCTCGCCGGTCGGGGCGGTGGAGGTCGCCCCGTCGGACCCCTCGGTCGTCTACCTGGGCACCGGATCCGAGTCCATCCGCGGCAACATCTCGGTCGGCCGCGGGATCTACCGCTCGGCGGACGGAGGGGACACCTGGAGCTTCGCCGGGCTGCGCGACGCGGGCCAGATCGGACAGATCGCGGTGCACCCCGACGACGCCGACGTGGCCTACCTGGCCGCCCTGGGCACCCCCTTCGGCGACAACGAGCAGCGCGGCGTCTTCCGTACCGCCGACGGGGGCGAGAGCTGGGAGAAGGTGCTCTTCCTGAACGACAGCACCGGGGTCGTCGACCTGGCCA
>CAZEUW010000312.1:0-1979 GCA_964515425.1 uncultured Gemmatimonadota bacterium
GGCGGACGTCGGCCGACGCCGATCCCGAGCTGTGGACGACGTGGACGGGCCCGGCAGCGCTCGAGACCGGCGACACCGCCCGGGCGCTGGAAGGCTACAGGAAGGCCCTCTCCTCGCGGGGGGTCCCGGCCGGGGCCGCCGAGACCCTCCTGGAGCTGGACGACACGTGGGAGACGCTCCGGGACGCCGCACGCTCGGACCTGGGGGCGGGACGTTCCGACCGGGGGCGTGATTTCCTGGAGCGTGCCCTGGAGCGGGCGCCGGCGTCCGAGAAGCCCGGGCTGATCCTGGAGCTGGCGGACGCCCGGCTCGCCGCCGGCGACGCCGACGGGGTGGTCGAGCTGGCCGGGAGCTGGCTGTCCCGCTCCGAGCTCGAGGCCGGAGAGCGAGCGACGCTGGCGCTGGCGGCGGGCCGGGCCGAGATCCGCCGGGGTCGTGGCGGGGCGGCGGTCGATCACCTGGAGGCGGCCGCCGCGGCGGACCGCTCCCGCGATGCCGCGTTTGCCGCCTACCTGCTGGCGGATCGGGCGCACGACCGCGAGGAGATCGACACGGCCGTGGAGCGATACCGCCGCGTGGCGGAAGAGTATCCCGGCACCGAGTACGCCGGGCTGTCCCGCGTCCGGCTGGCCTTCCTGGCGTTCCGGGCGGGGGACTGGGAGACGTCGGCCGAGCACTTTCGCCGGTACAGGACGGACGTCGGCGACGGGGGCTGGACGCAGGCGACCATGTACTGGGAGGCCCGGGCACGGCGGGCCGCCGGGGACTCGGCGGCGGCCGGGCGTCTCCTGCGGCGGACGGTGGAGCGGGACCCGCTCACCTTCTACGCCATGCGGGCGAACGAGCGGCTCGGCGTCGACCCGCTGGCGCCGGCCCTCGGGGCCGGGGAGTTCGGGGCGGCCGACGGGGGCGACGCCGCCGGGCTCCCGGCGGAGGAGCCGCCCGGGGGCCTCGAGAGCCTGGCGGCGTCGGACCGACTGCTCGTGGAACGCATGAGCGTTCTCAGGGAGCTCGACTGGCGCGGCCGGGCGCTGCACGAATGGAGCACGCTGCGACCCCGACGCGAGCGATCCCCGGAGGCGGTGCTGGCCCTGTCCCGCAGGCTGACCGAGTCCGGCTGGACGTGGCAGGGCATCGCCCTCGGCTGGGATCTGTTCGAGCGCAACGGGGGGCGCTGGACCGGCGAGCTCCTCCGGACCGTCTTTCCCCTTCCCTATCGAGAGCGGGTCGAATCGGCGTCCCGCGCGGCCGGTCTGGACCCGGCGGTGATGGCGGCGCTGGTTCGTCAGGAGTCCGCCTTCGACGCCTGGGCCGTCTCGTCGGCCGGGGCCGTGGGGCTCGCCCAGCTGATGCCCGCGACGGCCGTGGAGGTGAGTCGGTCCCTGGGCGAGGGGGCGGTCTCGTCCGACGCGCTCGTCCGACCGGAGCTGAACCTCCGTCTCGGCGCCCGACACTTCTCCGACCTGCTGCGCCGGTACGACGGATCCACCGTCGCGGCCCTGATCGCCTACAACGCGGGTCCGCACCGATACCGGCGCTGGCGCGAGATGCCGGAGCGCGGCGTCGACGCCGAGCTGTTCATCGAGCGCATCCCGTTCGCGGAGACGCGTCGCTACGTGAAGGCGGTGCTGCGGAACGCCTATCTGTATCCGCGCCTGTACGACCTCCCGACTCCCCGGCTCGAGCTCGAGGCGCCGTGAGCGGAGGGCGCGAGCGAGCCCGGCGCGACGGCCTTCGCCGCCGGCTCCGGCGACGGATCCACGGCTTCCGCCGCATGCCTCCGTCGATCGCCTTGACCGGTCGCGTCGAGGCAGATTAGCATCCTCGGAGGGGCACGCGGCCCCCGGTGGTTGAAGGAGCCCCCAACGAGGGAGGAGCGTCGATGGTCAAGGGAACCGTCAAGTGGTTCAATGACTCGAAGGGTTACGGGTTCATCGAGCCGACGAGCGGCGGCGACGACGTGTTCGTTCACCACAGCT
>CAZEUW010000313.1:0-1979 GCA_964515425.1 uncultured Gemmatimonadota bacterium
ACAGGGGGGTCGGGCGACGAAAACGTCTCGGGGGGCCGGCGGTGGCCGGCAGCGGGCGCGAGAGGGGGCTCCAGGGAGGCCCTGGCCCCCGGTCCGAGAGACGCCAATCGTTCTCAACAGAACCCTGTCAAGGGCCAGCAGGCCGGCTCAACGGATTGGCCGGTCCCGACACGGCCACCCTCCCTCGCCCCCCAAACTCCGCTCGACATGTCGCCTGCGCGATCGGCGACGTCGAGGAGGTCATGGCGGGCGTCGATTCAGGGCGGGCGCGCCCCTTGCACGCCACGCCCTCCGGCCGACCGGCCGCCGAACGACCGCATCGACGACGGGCCTCGAGACGGGAGCGATCCATGAGCGACGCAGGAGACCGAGCCGCCCTCATCCTCGGCGCCTCGAGCGGCTTCGGGGAGGCGACCGCCCGCGCCTTCGCCGGCGCGGGCTGGGACGTCTACGGCGTGCACCTCGACCGTCGGGCCGGGCTCGAGCACGTGGAGGAGCTGACCGCCGAGCTCGAGGGCCACGGCGTGCGCGTCCGGTACTTCAACGTGAACGCCGCGGACGAGGACAAGCGTGCGGCGACGCTCGACGCGATCGCCGAGGAGCGGGAGCCGGGCTCGGTGGGGATGCTGCTGCACTCGCTCGCCTTCGGGACGCTCACGCCCTTCGTGGGCGAGGAGGCCGGGGACGGGGTGCGGCCCAAGCAGATGGACATGACGCTGGACGTGATGGCGCACACCCTGATCTACTGGACCCAGGGGCTGGTCCACCGGGGGCTGATGGGGGAGGGCGGCCGGATCTTCGCGATGACCTCCTCCGGCGGCGACCGCGTGGCGCCCTCCTACGGCCCGGTCTCGGCGGCGAAGGCGGCGCTGGAGTCGCACTGCCGGCAGCTCGCGCTCGAGCTGGCCTCGCGGCGGATCACCGTGAACGCGATCCGGGCCGGCGTCACCGACACGCCCGCCCTCCGCAAGATCCCCGGATCCGATCGCATGGTCGAGCAGGCCGAGGCGAACAACCCCCACGGCCGCCTCACCCGGCCGGAGGACGTGGCGAGCTGCATGCTGACCCTCGCCGAGCCGGGGACCTACTGGATGACGGGGAACGTCATCCGGGTCGACGGCGGCGAGGACTGGGCGATGGCGGGGGCCGGCTGAGCGCGACCGCGGGCCCCGGGCGGCCGCCGGCCCACCTCAGTCAGGCAGCCCCAGCAGCACCACGTCGATGCGGCGGTTGCGGGCGCGCCCCTCCTCCGAGTCGTTGCTCGCGACCGGCTCGGTCTCCCCCACGCCGACGGCGGTGATGCGGTTGGCGCTGATCGGCAGGTGGAGCAGCAGGTGCTCCCGGACCGCGATGGCGCGCTGCTGGCTCAGCACCCGGTTCCGCTCGGCGTCGCCCCGGGCGTCGGTGTGGCCCTCCACCCGGATGCGGGCGCCCGGGAAGGCCTGGACCGCCGACCGCAGCTTGACCAGCAGCGGGTCGGCCTCCTCGGGGAGCTCGGACTCGCCGGGGGGGAAGGTGAGGCCCGTGAGACGGATCACGGCCGAGTCCCCGGCCGCGTAGACCGAGCCCTCCTCGCTCGCGAACAGCGCCTTCACCTCGCGGATCCGCGACTCCCGGGCGCGGCGGCGCTCCAGCTCGGCCGAAGCCGTCGCCAGCCGCTGTCCGACGCTGTCGAGGACGGCGGCCAGCGAGTCGGCCCGCCGCGTGGCCTCGTCGCGGGCCGAGGCCGTGCGGGCCAGGCGCTCCCGCAGGGCGGCCGCGCTGTCGGCGCGGCGGACGAGCTCGCGCCGGACGGCGGCCAGGTCGTCGGCCGGGCCGTCGTGGGGGGTGGGCTCCACGCCCGCCTCCCGGGCCGTGAGCGCCACGGCCGAGTCGCGCGCCGCCAGGTGCTCCTCCAGCGCCCGCGGGCGGTCGCGGATCGAGTCGGCCAGGAAGGCCAGCCGCCAGGCGGAGCGGTAGGCCCGTGCCGCCGCGTCGGC
>CAZEUW010000314.1:0-1974 GCA_964515425.1 uncultured Gemmatimonadota bacterium
TAGTACACGACCATCGGCCGTCCCTCGATCGCCCCGCGCGGCACGAAGCCCCAGTAGCGGGAGTCCTCGGAGTTGTCGCGGTTGTCGCCCATCACGAAGAAGGAGTCCGTGGGGACGACCAGGGGGCCCCAGTTGTCCCGGGTGGGCCGGTAGCGGCGCCGGACCCCGCCCTCCCGGACGAGCCGGGCGCGCTGCCAGAGGAAACGCTCGCTGTACGGATCCTCCCAGGTGCGCACGTGCTTCACGTACGGCTCCTCGACGGGGCGGCCGTTCCGGTGAAGGTCGCCGTCGAGCATCGCGAGGGTGTCGCCCGGGCCGCCCACCACACGCTTCACGTAGCGCGTCTGCGGCGACTGGCCGGAGGCGGGCGGGGGCTCGAAGACGACGACGTCCCCCACGGCCGGCTCCTCGAGGGCGGGGAGCCGCCACCCGGTGCCCGGTACGTCGGCGCCGTAGACCGCCTTGTTCACGAGGAGGAAATCGCCGACCAGCAGCGTGTTCTCCATCGAGGCGGTCGGGATCTGGAAGGCCTCCACCGCGAAGGTCCGGACGAGGAGGAAGACCATGATCGAGGTCGCCAGGACCTTCGTCCACTCCCAGGCCCACCTCAGGATCGAGACCCCTTCGCCGTCCCGTCGGATCACCTCGCCCCCGCGCCCATCGGATACCGCTCCGCCCGACCTGCGTCGAGCGCCGCACGCCATCGAGCCTGCGGCGCGCCGCTCAACGGCCGCTCAAACAGCGACCCGGAGCTCGCCGCCCCCCTCACCACTCCACGTCGATCTGGGCCCGCTGGAGCCGGCCGCTGTAGTCGACGTAGGCCACCTTGGTCTCCGAGTAGAAATCGTAGACCTCCCATCCGCCCTCCCGGTGGCCGTTGCCGGTCCCCTTCACGCCGCCGAACGGGAGGTGGGCCTCCGCGCCGATCGTGGGCGCGTTCACGTAGGTGATCCCGGAGTCCATCCGGCGCACGGCCTGGAAGGCGAGCTGGACGTCGCGGGTGTAGACGGCCGACGAGAGGCCGTATCGGGTGCCGTTGTTGATGCGCACGGCCTCGTCGAAGTCGTCGAAGCGCACGACCGAGACGACCGGCCCGAAGATCTCCTCCTGCTCCACCCGCATCCCGGGCTCCACGTCCAGCAGCACGGTGGGCTCGTAGAACCAGCCGCCGTCCAGGTCGTCGCCGCTGGCGGGACCGCCCCCGCAGACGATCTCGGCGCCCTCGTCGCGGGCGACGTCCATGTACCGCTCCACCTTCTCGACCGCGTCGCCGTGGATCAGCGGCCCGACGTCCGTCTCCGGGTCGAGCCCGTCGCCCAGCCGCAGGTCGGCCACCTCCGCCAGGAGCCGCTCCACGAAGTCGTCGTGCACGTCCCTGTGCAGGAGCAGCCGGCTGGTCGCCGTGCAGCGCTGGCCGGTGGTGCCGAACCCGCCCCAGAGCACCCCGTCGACGGCCAGCTCCATGTCGGCGTCGGGCATGACGATCTGCGCGTTCTTGCCCCCCATCTCGAGCGAGAGACGCGTGTGGTCGCGGCCGCAGACCTCGCCGATGCGCGAGCCGGTCTCGGTCGAGCCGGTGAAGGAGATCCCGTCGACGTCGGGGTGCCGTACGAGCGCCGCCCCGGTCTCGCCGCCGCCGTGGACGAGCTGCAGACACTCCGGCGGCACCCCGGCCTCCAGCAGCACCTCCACGAAGAGGTGGGCGGAGTGGGGGACGTCCTCGGAGGGCTTGAAGACGACCGCGTTCCCGCACAGCAGGGCCGGGAAGATCTTCCAGCTCGGGATCGCGGTCGGGAAGTTGAACGGGGTGATGACCCCGAAGACCCCCACCGGACGTCGGTAGCTCATGGCCCACTTGTCCGGGAGCTCGGAGGGCACCGTCCTGCCGAACAGCCGTCGGCCCTCCCCCGCCGCGTAGAAGGCGGTGTCGATCGCCTCCTGCACGTCGCCGCGCGTCTCCTCGAGCACCTTGCC
>CAZEUW010000315.1:0-1972 GCA_964515425.1 uncultured Gemmatimonadota bacterium
GCAGGCGGACGCCCTCCACCCGGTCCTCGTGGACGGGCACGCCGACCATGAGGTGCGTGCGCGCCCCCCAGTCCTGCCCCGGTCGGTACGCCTCGCGGTCGTGGTTGCCGGGCAGCACGAAGACGTCGCAGGGGAAGGCGGCCAGCCGCTCCCGGACGCGGGCCCGGAGCGCCGCGTGGTCGCCGGCCCGGTCGAGCAGGTCGCCGGCGACGATCACGGCGTCGACCGCCCGCTCGGCGGCCAGCTCGCGGATCGCCTCGAGCGCCTCCCAGCGCTCGGGACGGCCGTCGGCCAGGTGCAGGTCGGCGGTGTGCAGGAGGCGCGTCATGGCTTGCGTGTCACGGCGGCGGGGACGGAGTCGGCGGAGCCCTGTCGGGGACGTCCGGCGGGACGGTAACATAGGCCGGTGGTTCGGCCTCGCCAACGACCGCCGAGGAGGCGTCCCGTGACCGACGAGCCCCGCGTCCCGCCGCTCCCCCTCGAGGGCAACGAGCCCGAGGTGCAGGAGATCTTCGAGCGCTTCCTGGAGGAGCGCGGCAACGTGCCGAACATGTTCCGGACGATGGGGCGGCTGCCCCGCCACCTGACCAGCATGATCGACCACTTCACCACGGTCATGCGCGAGGGCGAGGTGCCCCGGCTGCTCAAGGAGATGATCGCCGTCCGCGTGTCGGCGCTGAACGCCTGCGACTATTGACTGGCCTCCCACACGCGGCTGGTAGCCGCTTTCGGGGGCACCGACGAGCAGATCGCCGGGCTGATCGACGCGGAGCCGGGGGAGCTCTCCGCTGAACCCTACGCGCCGGCCGAGCGAGCGGCGCTCGCCTTCGCCGAGGTGATGTCCCTTCGGTCGAAGGACGTGCCGGAGGAGGTCCACGAGGAGCTCGCACGCCACTGGACGCCGTCGGAGATCGTCGAGATCGCGGCGGTGGCCGGACTGTTCGCCTACTTCAACCGCTTCAACAACGCGCTTCAGGTGCCCCCGACCGAGCCGAGCCCGTGGCTGGACTGACCGTCGTCGTCGTCTCCGACTACGAGGCCTCCGGCGAGAAGACGTGGGAGGACGAGCGCGAAGCCCTCGACGCCCTGGCCGATCAGGAGGTCGAAGGGCCGATCGACGTGATCCTGGTCGAGAACGCCGAGGCCCGGGGCTCCGTGCCCGACGACCTCGCCGAGAGGTTTCCCCGGGTGGAAGTCGTCTTCTGCGACGAGGCGCGATCGGCCGCCATGAAGGACTTCGGCGTCCGACACGCGAACACCGAGCTGGTCGCGGTGATGGAGGCCGACTGCGTTCCCGACCCGGGCTGGCTGAGGGTGACGACGACCGCCCTCCGGGAGCGCCCGGAGTTCGCCATCGTCAGCGGCCGGACCACCTACGGAGACGAGACGTCGTACCGACGCTGCCTGACCGTGCTGGACCGGGGCTTCGACGACCTCGGGCGGGCCGGCGAGACCGCTCACGTCTCCAACAACGCGGCCCTCTACCGGCGCGAGGTCCTGGCCGCCTTCCCCTATCCGGACGCCCACACGCCGTTCCTGTCGTCGCGTCTCCGCAGGGAGGAGATGCGGGAGGCGGGCCACCGGTTCTGGTTCGTGCCCCGGGCGGTCACGCGCCACGCGATCGGCGGCTGGGACTTCCTCCGCGATTTCCGGCGCAACACCGGCTTCGCGGACGCGGCGCAGTGGGGCGCGAAGTCGGTCCTGGACGTGCCGCGGCTGCTGTGGAGCCGCCGGAAGAGCGAGGCACGCCACTGCCTCCGGCTCGGGCCGCGATACCTGCGCTGGTACGACTGGCCGCTGCTGGCCCTGCTGTTCCTGCTCGCCCCGGTGCTCGAGGTGCCGGGCATCCTCGACGCGATTCGGGGCCGCGGCGGCGTCCCCCGGTCGGCCTATCGGTAGGCCACCCTCACGCCGTCTCCCACCCCATGAACTCCGCGATCCGGGGCCACTGGGCCTCGGCGTCCTTCTCGCC
>CAZEUW010000316.1:0-1948 GCA_964515425.1 uncultured Gemmatimonadota bacterium
GACGGCGAGCGGCGGGGGGACGCCACCTTCCGGGGCCGCTGCTGGTCGGTCGACGAGCTCCGTGAGCGCTTCGCGCGCGCGGGGCTCCGCGTGGACCGCCTGCTCGGCGACTACGACGGGTCGGAGTGGCATCCGGACGCCCGCCGGCTCGTGGCCGAGGGCGTCCGCGACTGAGCCTACGGTCCCGCCGCCGAGCCGGGCCTCGCGGCGCCTCGATCGACGTCCGGATCCTCCTCGGGCTCCCCCCAACCGCCGCCGCCCGGCGTCTCGATCCGCAGCAGGTCCCCGGACCGCATCTCGACGGTGCCCTTCGCCGGAAGGACCCGCTCCTCCCCGTCGCGGACGAGCACGTTCCGGCCGGTGGCGCCGGGGGATCCGCCCCGCAGTCCGTACGGGCCCCGCCGTCGCCGGTCGGTCAGCAGGCTGACCCGCGCCGGCGCGAGGAACTCGATCTCGCGGATCACGCCGTCGCCGCCGGGCCATCTCCCCGCTCCGCCCGATCCTCGCCGCACGGCGTAGCGGCGGACACGCACGGGGAGCTCGTGCTCCAGGGCCTCGATCGGCGTGTTCAGGGTGTTGGTCATGTGCGAGTGGGTCGCGTCCGCGCCGGCCGCGCCGGGCCGGCCGCCCCCGCCGCCCGCCACCGTCTCGTAGTAGGCCCACGGCTCGCCGCCCTCCGGCATCCGACCGCCCATCGATACGTTGTTCATGGTGCCCTGGGAGGCCGCCGGCACCCGCTCCGGCAGCGCGCCGGCCAGCGCCCCCAGGACCACGTCGACGATCCGCTGCGACGTCTCGACGTTGCCGCCGGCCACGGCCGCGGGCCGGCGCGCGTCCACCACGCTGCCCGGACGCGTCCGGACGCGGACCGGCGCCAGGCAGCCCGCGTTCGCCGGCACGTCCTCCTCGAGCACCGCCCGCACGGCGTAGAGGACCGCCGAGAGCGTCACCGCCCGCACCGCGTTCACGCCGCCCTCCGCCTGGTCGTCGGAGCCTCGCAGGTCGACGGTGGCCGCCTCCCCCTCGATCGTCACCGCGGCCGCCACCCGGAACGGGCCGTTGCCGAAGCCGTCGTCCTCGATCACGTCCTCGAAGGCGTGCTCCCCGTCGGGCAGGCCGCCCAGCAGGGCCCGAACGCTCCGTTCTGCGTAGGCGCGCAGGGCGTCCATCTGCCCGTGCAGCGCCTCCCGACCGTAGCGGTCGGCCAGGGCCCGGAGCCGGAGGGCCCCGCGCTCGACGGCAGCGCGCTGGGCCGCCAGGTCTCCTTCCCGCTCGTCCGGCGTGCGGACGTTGGCCAGGATCAGCGCGAGCACGTCCTCCCGGTCCGCCCCCGCCTCCCGCAGCTTCACCGGCGGGACGACGAGCCCCTCCTCGTGGATCTCCCGGGCCAGGCCCATCGAGCCCGGCGTCGAGCCGCCGACGTCGGCGTGGTGGGCGCGGGCGGCCACCCAGCCGATGCGCTCGTCCGATCCGCCCGAGCCGATCACCGGTGCGACCATCGTGACGTCGGGCAGGTGGGTCCCGCCGCGGAAGGGGTCGTTCAGCACCGCCACGTCGCCCTCGCCCATCACGAGCCGCTCGCGGCAGGCGGCCACCGAGACGGCCATCGACCCCAGGTGCACGGGAATGTGGGCCGCCTGGGCGACCAGCCGACCGTCGGGGTCGAAGACGGCACAGGAGAAGTCGCGCCGCTCCTTGATGTTCGGCGAGCGGGCGGTGCGACGGAGCACGGTCCCCATCTCCTCGGCCACCGAGGCCACCAGGTGGCGGAAGACCTCCAGCCGGACCGGGTCCGCGCCGCCGGCCGAGCTCACGGGCCGACCGCGATCCGGAGGTCGCCCCGCCGGTCCATCCGGGCCCGGCAGTCGGGGGGCAGCCACACCGTGGTGTAGCACCGTGCGACCACCGCCGGGCCCTCCAACCGGTGTCCGGGGGCGAGCCGCGCGCC
>CAZEUW010000317.1:0-1946 GCA_964515425.1 uncultured Gemmatimonadota bacterium
TCTACTTCGGCCTCCCGCTCCCGCGCCTGGGAACCGTGCCCGTGCTGGGCGTCCGTCTCGAGGCGTTCGTCGCGGCGACGCTGGCGCTGGGGCTGCGTAGCGCCGCCTACCAGGGGCAGGTGTTCCGCGGGGCGATCCAGTCTATCGGCGGGGGGCAGGTCGAGGCCGCCCGCGCGATCGGGATGAGCGAGCGAGCGGCGATCCGGTACGTCGTCTTCCCCCAGGCCGTCCGGCGGTCGATCCCGGGCTTCCAGAACGAGTTCACCATCGTCTTGAAGGACACGAGCGTCGCCTTCGCGATCGGGCTGGCCGAGCTGCTGACCCGGGCGGAGCGGCTCTACCTCCAGCCCGGCCGGGAGACCGCCGTGATGGAGGTCATCGTCGCGATCAGCGCCATCTACTTCGTGCTCACGTTCACGACGAACCGGGCGCTCGACTACGCGAACGAGGTCTACGCCGTGCCGGAGGGGAACGAATGAGCCTCCTCCGCCTGGAGGACGTCTCCAAGTCCTACGGCGACGAGCGGGTGCTCCGCGAGGTCAGCTTCGAGATGGCCCGACAGGACGTCGAGGTGGTCGTCGGCCCGAGCGGCTCCGGGAAGTCCACGCTGCTCCGGTGTGTCAACCGGCTCACCGAGATCGACGAGGGAGCCATCTACCTGGCCGGCGAGGAGATCCACTCCATCGACGAGAACGAGCTGCGCCGCCGCGTGGGCATGGTGTTCCAGGACTTCAACCTGTTCGCCCACCTGACCGCGCTCGGAAACGTCACGCTCGGGCTCCGGCACGTCCTCGGCGTGCCGAAGTCGGAGGCCGAAGCCACCGCGGCCGACTACCTCGACCGCGTCGGGCTCTCTGCCCAGGCGGACTCGTACCCGGCCGAGCTATCCGGCGGACAGAAACAGCGCGTCGGCATCGCCCGGGCGCTCGCGATGGACCCGGAGCTCATCCTCTTCGACGAGCCGACGAGCGCCCTGGACCCCGAGCTCATCGGCGAGGTGCTCGCCGTGATGCGCGACCTCGCCGAGGGCGGGATGACGATGCTCGTCGTCAGCCACGAGATGGGCTTCGCCCGCTCTGCGGCCACGACGATAACGTTCCTCGAGGACGGCCGCATCGTCGAGCGCGGGCCGCCGGAGACGCTGTTCGAAGCGCCCGACCACGAGCGAACGCGGGCGTTCCTGGGCGAACTCACCGAGCTCGACCGATGACGACGCGGGCGTGGGGGACCGACCGCTCGCGAGGGCCGGCCCGTGCACGGGCGGAGGAGGGACCCTCCGACGAGGGCGGCCGAGGCGGTGAGGAGCAGATGGCCCCTGCCGAGGTGGTGACGGTCGGATGACGGCGGCCGAGGAGACCCGTGGGACGGCGATCGGTGAACTCCCGGGGCGCCGCCGGCTCGCGATCCTCACCGTCGGCGCCGTCTTCTGGACCTGGCTCGCCGCCCGCTGGGCTTACCACAACTCGCTGCTCGACTGGCTGCTCTCGGCCGTCGGGCTGCCGGACGTCGTCCACTCGGAGGTCGGCGTCCGCGGGCGGGAGCCGTGGTTCCCCGCCGAACCGTTCGAGGCCGCCGCGGCGACCGTGGCCGACGTCGCCGCGTCGCTGGGACCCGCCGAGTTCCTCGTCAGCTGGCTCGTCTGGCTCCTCGAACTCGTCGCGTTCGCGACGACGACCGAGCCGGCGCTCGCCGAGGGCGCGTTCGTCACGGTGTACCTGACGATCCTCTCGATGCTCCTCGGGCTGCTCATCGCGGTCCCGCTGTCGGTCGCGCGGGTCTACGGCGGCCCCCTCCTCGGCCGGCTCTCGCTCGCCTACACGGAGCTCATCCGCGGGACGCCCCTGCTCGCCCAGCTGTTCTTCCTCTACTTCGGGCTGCCGCTCGCGCAGGTCATCGACAGCGTCGGTTTCGTCGGCCGGGGTGGGATCCCCCGCGCGGCCGTCATC
>CAZEUW010000318.1:0-1927 GCA_964515425.1 uncultured Gemmatimonadota bacterium
CGCACGACCAGGGGCGCGTGTCGCTGCGGCTGCTCGAGCCGTCGGGGCGGGCGGCAGCCACGCTGGAGGCCGGAGACGTGAGCCCGGAGCTCAACCTGCAGGGCGCCGAGGGCCAGGTGAGGCTGGGGCTGGGCGACGTGATCCAGAACGGCGGAGGGCTCTCCTTCTACGATGCGGCCGACCAGCTCCGCGTGGGGCTCGCGTTCTCACCGGGCGTGGGCTCGAACATGGTGCTCGGCGACCAGAACGGAAACGCGGGCGTGCAGGTGGCCCTCGATGCCCAGGGTCCGTTCGTGACCCTGCGCGCTCCCGACGGGTCCGTGGTATGGGCGGTCCCGGACGAAGGCGCGGACGAGGGCGCCGACGGATCGGAATGAGGGACGCGCGAGCGAAGGCCCGAACTCACACCCGCGGTCACGATCGATCGGGGGGGCGCGCGATATCAAGACGAACCAGGAGGGAATCATGAGCACCCGAACGCTGTACCGAGGGACCGGCTTTCTCCTTCCGTTCTTCGTCCTGGGCCTGGGGGCCTGCGGCGGGGCCGGCGGTGGAGACCTGGCGTCCGACAGCGCCGCCGTGCGCGAGGCCGCCGAGCGGCTGGCCGAGGCCGAGGAGGAGATGGCCGAGGCGGAGGAGCGGCTGGCCGCATCCGAGGAGGAGGCGCGGTCGGCAGACGACGCGGCCGAGCCCACGACCGGTGAGGCCGCGGGCGGTGGAGCCGCCGACCCGGAGCCGGAGGCCGAGCCCGAGCCCGAGCTCGCGACGGTTCCTTCCGGCACCCTCTTCAGCGTGGCGCTGGGCCGGGAGCTGAGCACCCAGAACGTCGCGGTGGGCGACACCTTCACCGCGACGCTCGACTCGGGGCTCGACGCCGAGGGCGAAACGGTCGTGCCCGCGGGTGCGGTGCTCCACGGCGAGGTGACCGCCGTCCAGAAGTCCGGCGGAGCCGGACAGACGGCTGTTCTGAAGCTCAACTTCAGCCGGGTCGCCTTCGCGGGCGCCAGCTATCCGGTCGCCGTCACCATCGTCGAGGCCACCACGTCGGCGTCGGAGAGGACGACGACCGGCGAGGCCGCCACGAGGATCGGGGTCGGCGCTGCGGCGGGAGCCGTCCTCGGCCGCATCATCGGGGGCGACACCGAGGGCGCGATCATCGGCGGCGCGGTGGGAGCGGCCGCCGGATCCGCCATCGTCCTCGGGACCCGGGACGTGGACGCGGTCCTGCCGGCCGGCTCGATCATGGAGCTGCGGCTGGACGAGCCGCTGGTGGTCAGGGCGAATCCATAGAGGTGGGCAGGACCTGCCCGTAGGGCTCGCACAACAGGAGCGTAGGGCCGGCGATTGTCGGGCGACCCACCAGGACGCCCGGTCGACGTCCCGCAAAAATTTCACACCGGGAGCAAAAACCTCCGTACGTCCGCTCCGCCCGGCCGTCGGGCGCTCGCCCACCCTCCGGGCCCTTCCGACCGGGGCGCCCGTCCCCGTGCCGCCGGGCTCCACGACCGGCGCGACCGGCCGACGACGGAAAGGTCCGCTCCGGATCGGACCTTCGCACGGACATCCTAACCTGCCTGTTCACAACCGTTTGTGGATGTCACCCCTGGAAGCTTCCCGTGGCCTCGCCCCCGGGAGGACGACCACGGCCGGCCGGCGGCCCGACGGCACCCGGCCGAAGACGCCGCCCCGGTCCGGACGCCGCGCACGGCGCGCGGACGGGGATCGGTCCCGAAGTTGCGCCGTGAAGCCCGTCGCGGGGGCAGGTCCGCGCGCCCCGGAGGGCGTGGACAGAAATGTGAGAGATGCCGGTCCCCGGAAGGCGACGCAGGCGTCCCGGCCGACGGGACGGCCCGTCAGGGAAAGACCGACGGCTGCCGACGGCGGGGACATCCGCAAACTGGAAGGGACGGTTGGACCATGCTCATAC
>CAZEUW010000319.1:0-1903 GCA_964515425.1 uncultured Gemmatimonadota bacterium
CCCGTTTCTTTCCCGTTATACGGAATTACAGGTATATTACAGACGGTTGCGAACGGACGATTCTCGGCCCCTCCCGGAGGAGCCTCGTGCCCTACGAGCTGCGCACGTTCGGCGGTCTCGACTTGCTCGGGTCCGACGGCGAGCCGACCGAGGCGATGCTCTCCCACTCGAAGGGGATGGCGCTGCTCGTCTACCTCGCCGTGGAGGCCGGGGAGGACGGTGTGTCGCGCGGCCGGGCAGCCACGTTGCTCTGGCCGGGTCGGGACGAGGACCACGCCCAGAACGCGCTCCGGGTCACCCTCACCCGAATCCGTCAGTCCACCGAGGAACCCCTGATCGCCGGCAAGGGCGAGCACACCCTCCGCCTGGCTCCTGGCCGGGTGGACGCCGACGTGACCGCTTTCGAGGAGGCGCTGGAGGTCGGCGACTCCGAACGGGCGCTCGACGTCTACCGCGGCGATTTCCTCGCCGGCTTCCGGGTCCCCGACGCCAGGCCATTCGAGCGGTGGGCGGACGAGCGGCGCGAGCGCTGCCGGGACCGGGCCTACGAGGCGGCCCTCGCCGTGGGACACCGCGCACGGGAAGCGGGCGACCGGGAAGCGGCGACCGCCGCCTACGAGCGGGCCCTCGAGCTCCGCCCCCTGCGCGAGGAGGCGGCCAGGACGCTGATCCGCACGCTGGCCGAACGGGGCCGCACGGCCGAGGCGCTGCAGCGGTACGCGGCCTTCGAGCGTCGACGCGGCGAGGAGCTCGAGCTCGAACCCTCCGAGGAGATGGCCTCGCTCGTCGCCGCGATCCGCGCGGGGGAGTTCGAACGGCCCCGCACGGGAGAGACGGGCGGGCGGGACGCGGGCGACGAACGGAGACAGGCACCCTCGGCCGGGTCACGCCCCGAGGCGACGGGGGAGGTGCCGTCTGAGCCCGAGACTGCCACACCTTCCGAGCCGGAGACCGACCGTGAGGGGCGGAGTCGCCGGACTCTGGTCGGGACCGCGATGATGCTGCTCGCTCTGGCGGCCGTTGGCCTCTGGCAGATGAGAGGCTCCTCAGGCGGAGCGACGGCGGCATCGACCGATCGATCGGTGGCCGTCCTGCCGTTCGAGTCGATGGGGGAGGATCCGGGGAACGTCGCCGAGGGCCTGCACACCGATCTGCTCACGCGGCTCTCGCACGTGTCCGGCCTGGACGTGATCTCCGGGACCTCGGTGAATCGCTTCCGCGGTGCGTCCCTCGCCCTCCCGGCGATCGCCGACAGCCTCGGGGCGAAGTGGGTGATCGAGGGAGCCGTCCAGCGGTTCGGCGACGAGATCGGTGTCAACGTCCAGCTCATCGATTCGAGGACCGACACCCACGCGTGGGCCGCGACGTACCGGCGGGAGCTGACGGCGGACAGCTTGTTCGCGCTGCAGGGTGAGATCAGCGGACAGGTCGCGCGGGTCGTGGCGGAGCGGGTGGGCTCCGAAGAGGAGAGCCGGCTGAGAGGCCGACCCACGGGGAGCCTGGAGGCCTACCGCTTCTACGTCCGTGGGCGCAGTCTTCTCGAGCAGCGGGATCCGCCGGAGATGGAGCGTGCGCTGGACTATTTCGACCAGGCGCTGGGCGGCGATTCCGCCTACGCGCTGGCATGGGCGGGCCGGGCCGACGCGCTGTCGATCCTGGCACGCTACCCGGGCTTCGATCCCGACACGCTGCTCCCGCCGGCCGCGGAGGCGGCCGATCGCGCCCTGCGATTCGATCCCGAGCTGGCGGAGGCGCACGCCGCCCGTGCCCGCCTCCACATGTACCGGCGGGAGGGGCCGGAGGCGCTCCGGGGCTTCGACCGGGCGGTCGCGTTGCGGCCCAGCTACCCGGCGGGCCACGCCTGGCGGGCGAAGCTGCTGCTGAGCCTCGGCAAGCCGGGGGA
>CAZEUW010000320.1:0-1901 GCA_964515425.1 uncultured Gemmatimonadota bacterium
ATCGGAAGCTAGCCGTCGACACTTCCGCCGTCATCCGACATGCGCGTCCTGGTCTGTCCCACCGCCTTCAAGGGGAGCATCGGCGCGGCCGAGGCCGCCGCCGCCATGACCCGCGGCGTCCGCGAGGCCGCCCCGGACGCCGACGTGCGCGAGATGCCGCTCTCGGACGGCGGGCCGGGCCTCCTCGACGCGATCCAGACGGCTGGAGATGCCGCGTCCGGCGAAGCCGGGACCCACGAGGTCGGGCCCGAAGAGGTCGGACCCCTCGAGGAGGTGGTGGTCACCGGCCCCCTCGGGGCGCCGGCCCGGGCCCGGATCCTGTGGACGGCCGACGTCACCGTCGTCGAAAGCGCCGACGCCTGCGGCCTCGGGCTGGTCGCCGAGGGCGGGGAGGACGCCCTCGCGGCCCACACCTTCGGCGTGGGCGAGCTCGTCCGGGCGGCCCTGGTCCGGGGTGCCCGCCGGGTGGTGGTGGGCCTCGGCGGCTCGGCCACCACCGATGGGGGCACGGGCCTGGCGCGGGCCTTCGGCTACCGCTTCCTCGACGACGAGGGCGCGGAGCTGCCTCCCGGCGGGGGCGCGCTGACCCGGCTCGAGCGGATCCTCCCGGGGCGGTCCCCCCCGGTGCCGATCACGGCCCTCGCCGACGTCACCACGCCGATGAACGGCGCCGCCGGCGCGGCCCGCACCTACGGACCCCAGAAGGGGGCCACGGCGGAGGAGCTCGAGCGACTGGTCGAGGGTCTCGAGCGGCTGTCGGACCGGCTGGAGCACGACCTCGGGGCCGCGGGGGTCGGCGACCTCCCGGGCTCGGGCGCTGCGGGTGGCCTGGGGGCCGGGATGGTCGCCTTCCTCGGGGCCCGGATCGAGCCCGGCGCGGCATGGGTGCTCGAGCGGGTCGGCTTCGACGCGGCGCTCTCCCGGGCAGACCTCCTGGTCACCGGCGAGGGCGCGTGGGACCCGACGAGCGGGACGGGAAAGGTCACGGGCGAGGTTCTGCGGAGGGCCGCCGAGCGGAGCGTCCCCGCGCTGCTCGTCTGCGGCCGCGTCGACGGGGAGGTCCCCGAGGGCGTGGCGGCGGCGGATGCCGACGGCGAGCGGCTCGACCCCGGGGGGCTCGCGCGGCTGACCGCCTCCTGCTTGCAGCGTCGTCTCGGGCGGTCGTAACCTTCACGGCCGCTCCGGCCGCTCGACGTCATCGTCCGACGCGCGCATCGAGGAGGCAGCCGTTTTCGTCGACGACCTCATGAACAAGCTCACCTCCCTGTGCAAGCAGCGGGGGTTCGTCTTCCAGTCCTCCGAGATCTACGGGGGCGCCGGCTCCGTCTACGACTACGGCCCCCTGGGCGTGGAGCTGAAGCGGAACCTCCGGGACGCCTGGTGGGAGGAGATGGTCCACTCCCGCGAGGACGTCGTGGGCCTCGACTCGGGCATCCTCATGCATCCGAAGGTGTGGGAGGCCAGCGGCCACGTGGAGGGCTTCTCCGACCCGCTGGTCGAGTGCCGCAACTGCCACCGCCGCTTCCGGGCCGACGAGCTGCTGGAGGAGGAGGGCGAGGCGATGGAGGGGGCGGCCGTCCTCGGCGACGACGCCGTGGAGCGGCTGGCCGAGACGCAGTGTCCGGTCTGCGGCGTGACCGGCGAGTTCACCGAGCCCCGCCAGTTCAACCTCATGTTCCGGACCCACGTCGGCCCGGTCGAGGACGAGGGCTCGGTCGCCTACCTGCGGCCCGAGACCGCCCAGGGGATATACGTCAACTTCCGCAACGTCCGTGAGAGCGCCCGCCAGAAGGTGCCCTTCGGCATCGCCCAGGTAGGGAAGGCGTTCCGCAACGAGATCACCCCGGGCAACTTCATCTTCCGCACGCGCGAGTTCGAGCAGATGGAGATGCAGTACTTCG
>CAZEUW010000321.1:0-1887 GCA_964515425.1 uncultured Gemmatimonadota bacterium
GCTCCAGGTGCTCCAGGAGGAGCCACGCCCGGGCCGGCATCTCGCCGGTGTCGAAGCCGCCGGACCAGCTGCCGTTGATGAAGTTCTCGTCGACGGAGGCCACCACGTAGCCCCGGCTGGCCAGCAGCCGCCCCAGGTACTCGTAGCCCCCGTCGGAGTAGTCCAGCATGGAGTGGTTTCCGTGCACGACCAGCACGAGCGGGTAGCGCCCGTCGGACGCCGGGTACCACACCCGTCCGTTCAGGGGAAACCGCTCCGGTCCGAAGCCCCACAGCCGCTCCCGGACCCGGGCCGTGAAGCCGTTCCAGGCCGGGATCATCTCGCGTGCGTCCACCCGCGGCGTCACCAGGTCCACCTCGTCGCCGAACTCCGCCCGACGGGGATCCTCCCCGCTCCCGTAGGTCAGGGTCCGTACGTCGTAGGCGCCCGCCGCGGCCGGACTCCCGACGTCGAGCTGCGCCGGCGACCGTTCGCTCCGGAGAGCCGGGCCGAGCTCCTCCACGGGGCCGGGCCCCGGGCCCAGGAGCCACCAGGCACCTGCCACGTTCACGGCCAGCGCCAGGGTCAGGCCGCTCCCGGCCGCCAGGTAGCGCGGGGACCCCTCCCCGCCGGAGCGGCCCGCGAAGAGGTGCCACAGGCTTCCCGCGGCCAGCGCCTGGGCGGCCACGTAGGCCGGACCTGCCCAGAGGAGGATCTCTTCCGAGAAGCCGAGCCCGATGTACGGGAGGTCGTTCAGGGCGAAGAGGCCCGCCACCGAGCCAGCGAAGGCGGCGGCGAAGGGTCGGGGCACCGGGCCGGTCCGCACCAGCACGAGCAGGAGCCCCGCCGCCGCGGCACCGAGCATCGCGAGCAGGAGGCCGGCCGCTGCGCCGACCCCCAGGTCGAGGACCCGGCCGAACCCCGAGCGCCAGAACCAGCCCGCCACGAGGCCCGCGACCGCCACCGAGAGGACCGCCCCGACGGAGGCTCCGCGCCATGCCGGCTCACGGGCCAGCAGGTGCCAGCCGCCCCCGTCCCCGGATCGGGCCCCGTCACGAGATCCTCGCACCGCGTCGCCCCTCATGCCGGTCTCCTCCGTGCCTGGTGTCCCCTCCGCCGTCCCGCCCGTCACCCGGCGAGGCGTCCCCGTGCCGGGAGCGTCACTCGACGCCCGGCAGGCTAGCCGCCTGGTCCGGGCCGTGCAATCACCGGCTCACGATTCCGGCCCGTCCCCGCCCCGGAGCTCCTCCAGGGGGTAGAAGGTGCCCCGCCACTCGATCCCTCCGCGGATCAGCGTGCCGGCGGTGGAGCGCACGGTGATCCAGGCGAACACCAGGCCCGTCACCGGCCACAGGATCGCGAGCCACGGCCGGACCGACGAGTAGCGGGTCGCGCCGACGAAGAGTCCCGCGGAGGCGATCACGGCGACCAGGTTGAGCCACCGGGCCGGCCCGCTCGACACGACGGCTCCGACCCAGGGCCACACGTTCAGCGACAGCGTCACGGCGAGGCTCCCGGCGGCGGCCGCCACCGAGTAGTCGAGGCCGGCCCACAGGGACCGGCTCAGCCCCTGCACCGCCTCGCCGAGGGTGTCGTACCAGGGCACCCGGATCTCGCCGGTCCCGTACACCACGTCGGCCCGAGCCCCGCTCTCCTTGAGGAGCCGGGCCAGCCGCATGTCGTCGTCGGGGCGTCGCCGGGGGGGGCCCGGCCCCCCCCCGGCGCGGGACGCGGAGGGCCGCACCCCCGTGTATGCGCCGACCCCCACGTGACGATCGCTGTCCGGGTCCCCGGCCTTCCACGGCTCGGCGAACTGGGTGAAGTAGACCTGGAAGGTCCCGGCGAAGGCGGCGAGGAGGGGACCGGGCATGTCGAGATCGGGCGCCGCCGCCAGGTGATCGACGCCCT
>CAZEUW010000322.1:0-1866 GCA_964515425.1 uncultured Gemmatimonadota bacterium
CGTGACCAAGGACGGCGACGCGGCGTGGGAGGACCTGGTGGAGGAGATCCGCCCGGTTCTCGAGCGCCACCTGGGCTGACGGGAGCTACGCCTCCTCCCCAGGCAGGACCCCCTCCTCGCGAAGCGCCGCCGGAACGCCCTCCCGAAACGTGGGGTGGCGCAGCTCCACCCCCAGCTCCTCGCGGAGGCGCCGGTTCGACACCCGCTTGCTCCCCTTTTTCCGGGCCAGCCGGTCCGCTCCCCATCGGCGCTCGGCCTCCTCCGGGCTCAGCGTCTCCAGCTCGAGGTCGCACAGCCGCGCGACCAGTCGGGCGTAGTCGGCCGAGCGGTGGGGCCGGTCGTCGCAGAGGTTGTAGACGCGACCGTTCCTCCCCCGCCGCCAGATGGCGATCAGGCCGCTCACCAGGTCGTCCACGTGGATCCGGTTGGACCAGGCGTCCAGCCCCTCGACCAGCCGGTACCGGCCCTCCGCGATGGCCGCGCGCATCGTCCTTCCCGGACCGTAGATGCCCGCGATCCGGCCGATGCGGGGGCGGGCGTCCCAGGTCCAGCCGCCGGCCAGCACGCTCCGCTCGGCCTCCAGGCGGGCCCGCCCCACCGGCGAGTCGGGCCGGGGCACGGCCGTCTCGTCCACCTCCTCGCCGCCGCGATCGCCGTACACGCTGGTCGAGCTGCCGTAGACGAAGGTCTCCAGCGGGGCCCGGCGCAGCGCCCGCAGGACGTCGTCGGTGGGGTCCCGGTAGCGGCGGCTCCCGTCGGGTCCCGTCTCCCGGAGCGGAGGGACCAGGTAGAAGCAGACCTCGGGTGCCTCGCCCCGGAGTCGCCGCGGACCGTCGGGACCCGACAGGTCGAGCTGCAGCGCGCGCAGGCCGGCGTCCTCGAGGCGCGCGGCCCGTTCGTCGCTCCGCGTGGTCCCGGTGACGCGGTGTCCGGCCCGCGCCAGACGCCGTCCCAGGCGGAGCCCGGTGTAGCCGCATCCCAGGATCAGCACGTCCGTCATCGCCGCCGCTCCCGGCGCACGGCGTCGAGGAAGCGCTCCACGACCAGGTAGGTGAGGCCCCAGATGGTGTGCCCGCCGTACTCGATGGTGGGGAACGCGCGGAAGGCGCCCCCGCGGCGAAACGTGAGGGTCGAGCGGTGCTCGGGCGCCTCGAGGGCGGCGAGAGGGATCCAGAGGTGAGCCGTGACCTCCCGGTTCGTGTGGATCTCCCCCCTGCCGGAATGCCAGGCCACGAAGGGCGTCACCGCCACCGACGGAAGCCTCCGGTTCCGGGGATGCAGCTCGTCCAGGCGGCCCAGCACGTCGCTCCTCGGGACCACGAGGTCGGTCTCCTCGCGCAACTCGCGCAGCGCCGTCGCGACCAGGTCCTCGTCGCCCGCCGACCGGTGCCCCCCGGGCAGCGCGGTGTGGCCCGACCAGGGATCTCGGTCCACCTCGGCGCGCCGCACGAAGAGCGCCTGCTGCTCCTCCTCGCCGTTCGCCGCGGGCGGCCGCACCACCAGGATCACGGCGGCCCTCCGGTCGACGCGATCGTCGGCCACCCGGCGGGACGTGGCGGCCCGGAGCCCCCGCTCGAGGCGGGCTCTCGAGAGATCGGTCACCCGGAGCCGCCCGGGCTCACCATGTCCGCCGCTGCTTCTCCGCCTCCCGCACGAGCGCCAGGTAGCTCTCGTAGCGGCTCCCGGCGATCTCGCCCGCTTCGACCGCGGCCTTCACCGCGCACCCCGGCTCGTGGTCGTGCCGGCAGTCGTTGAAGCGGCAGGTCCCCAGGTGGGGGCGGAACTCCCGGAAGGCGCGGGCCACGGCCTCCGGAGGCATCTCCCACAGCTCCAGGACCTGCAGCCCGGGCGTGTCGGCCACGTGGC
>CAZEUW010000323.1:0-1862 GCA_964515425.1 uncultured Gemmatimonadota bacterium
GGCCTCGCCGTCCGGCCCCCAGGCCGGGAACTCGCCGCCCATCTCGGTGAGCCTGCGGGCGGGGACGGCGGCCCGCTCCGGGCTGGAGACGTTCACCACGGGCGTCTCGCCGCCCACGCGCGGGACCTCCGTCGTGTACAGGTGCCAGCCCACCTCGGCCAGCGCCCGGTCCCCCTCGGGGGCCATGACCACGACGCTCGCCTCCTGCGGCTCGTCGTCGCCCGGCGGCGTGGCCCCCACCACCCGCAGGTGGGCGACCCGGTCGGTGCCGTCCAGGCGCACGGAGATCAGGCCGTCCTCGTCGTGGTGCAGGTAGAGGCGCCCTGGCTCGTCCGCCACGAAGTGGGGGCGCTGTATCCCGTCGGCGGGCTGGATCACCCGGGCGCGGCCCGTCTCCCCGCGGCCGGCGGGGGGGGCGTCCGGGTCGGCGGGCACCCACACCAGGTCCTGGCTGGAGCCCGGCGCGAAGGGCCCCGTGGAGGTCGTGTAGGCCCGGGCCGGGCCCCGGAGCGCCACCACCCGCTCGCCGTCGGGGCTCCACGCGGGCTGGCGGTAGACTCCGGCCAGCTCGGTGAGCGTCTCGGGCGAGCCGGAGCCGTCGGCACGGGCCCGGCGCAGGTGCCCCCCGGCCTCCTCTCCCCGGCCGCTCCACGTGGCGTAGGCGATCCACCGGCCGTCCGGGCTCCAGGCGGGCTGGGCCTCGGTGACGCCCTCGGCCCCGGTGATCCGCCGGGGCTCCCCGTCCGGCCACTCCATCACGTACAGCCGGTCCAGGGCCGTGAAGGCCAGCCTGTCGCCGTCCGGCGAGGGGGCCGCGTCGCGGATCTGGCGCACGGTGAAGCGGGCGGAGTCCGGGACGTCGTACTCGAAGTCGAGCTCCGGGCCCAGGCCCAGGTCCACGTCCGCCTCGAAGGGGATCTCCTCGGGCTCCCCGGCGCCCGGCGCCACGGGCACGCGCCACATGCGGCCGTCCCAGGAGGCCACCAGGTGCTCGGAGTCCGGCGTGAAGCTCATGCCCGGGTAGACGTCGCGGCTGGCCACCGACTCCTGCTCGTCCCGGTCCACGGGGAAGACCAGCCAGCGCTCGTCGCCGGTGCGCCGGTCCCGGATCCTGAGTCCGGTCTCGCCGTCGTGGCGGCTGCCGTAGACCAGCCACCGGCCGTCCGGCGAGAGCGTGGGGCGGAAGCCCGAGCCGTAGCGGAAGCTGCGGGTGAAGTGCTCCCCGGTCTCGCGGTCGTACTTGGCGAGTTGGTACTGCGGCAGGTCGGCGTTGTACTCCCAGGTGCCCTCGGCCTCGGCGTACCAGACGAAGCGGGCGCTGTCGCCGAAGGCCGCCCCGCTCATCCGCATGCCCGCGGGCTCCTCCACGAGCTGCACCCCGGTGCCCCCGTCCACGTGGTACATCCACAGCTTGGCGGCGCCGAAGCCGTTCGACTTCGAGGCCACCACGTACTCCCCGGAGGGCGTGAACTCGGGGCTGTGGTAGCCGGCCTGGTCGGTGTCGGTGAGCTGCGTGGTGTCCGCCCGGTCCGTGGAGATCATCCACAGGTTCTCGGCCCCCGAGCGGTCCGAGACGTAGACCACGCGCTCGCCGTTCGGGGCGAACCGCGGCTGGGCGTCGTACGCCATGCCCGAGGTGAGGCGCTCGGCCCGGCCGCCGTCGGCGGGCCTCAGGTACAGGTCGCCCACCAGCTCGAAGGTGACCGTGCTCCCGCTGACCGAGGCGATGGTGCGCTCCTCGTCCGTGTCGTCGAGGCTAGTCGACGTGTAGTGCTCGAGTCCGGGAACGACGATCGTATCCCCTGGCTTCCAGTTCGTCGGTTCCGAGGAGAGTTCGATGGACGTGTCTCCCGTGGTCGGAT
>CAZEUW010000324.1:0-1840 GCA_964515425.1 uncultured Gemmatimonadota bacterium
GAGCCCCGGCAGCAGGGCCAGCAGGGCGAGGAAGAGGGCCATCGAGCGGGGGCGGTCCTCCAGGGCGATGTCCCCGAGGCCCGACGCCACCGCCAGGAAGAGGAGCCCCGCCACCAGGCCCGCCTTGGCGAGATGGACGACCGAGCGGGCCGCCGACGCCCGCACCCGGCCCGCGTAGGCCTCGAAGGCGTGGGCCATCAGCAGCCACAGGAAGGCGAGGCCCGCCAGCCAGCCGGCGTAGCGTCCCAGGATGCCCCACCCCACCGCGGGGTCGCCGATGGCGCCGCCCGCCGTCGCCAGGGCGGCGACGAGCGCCGCGGCCGCCAGGGCGAGGTCCAGCGCCTGGAGGATCCGCCGGCGCTCGCGGTCGGTGAGGCGGCGCGGCGGAGTCACCGGCGGGCCCGGCGGCGGGCTGTCGGACGGGCGGGCACGTCGGGCTCCGGGAAGGGGGTTCGGACGGGGCGCGATCGGTCGCCCCAAGCTATGCGGGCGGCGGCGCGGCGGGCCAGCGGTGCGGCGCGATCGGGTGGAGAAGGGTCCCCGCGAGGCCCGAGTCAGACACCGGGTTGAGAACGCATTGACCCCCGCGACGATCGTGGGATCGGCATCCGTCATGGCTGGTGGAGTATATCGATATACGGTATAGTATGGTAAAGCGGGATGGAGGAAGAACACCTCGTGATCGTCTCGTTCCGTGACCGGGGCACCGAGGACGTCTATCACGATCGCAACACGTCGGCGGCCCGAAGAGCCTGTCCTCGCGAGATCTGGGGCGTGGCGCAGCGCAAGCTGGACTACCTCCGGGCCGCCGAATCGCTCGGAGATCTCTCGGTCCCGCCCGGCAACCGGCTCGAGGCCCTGTCGGGCGACCGGAAGGGCGAGTATTCGATCCGGATCAACGACCAGTACCGGATCTGCTTCGCGTGGACGGCGAGCGGTCCGGCGGAGGTGACGATCGATGACTACCACGACTGAGCGAGACGCGCTCGAGGACCGGCTGCTGCCCGAGAACCGCCCGCCGACCCACCCGGGCGAGATGCTTCGGGAGGAGTTCCTCGAGCCGCTGGGGATGAGCCAGCGGGAGCTGGCCGACCGGCTGGGGGTCCACTATCCGCGCGTCAACGAGCTGGTGAACGGCAAGCGGGGAGTGACCCCGGAGACGGCCGTCCTGCTCGCCCGGCTGTTCGGGACGAGCGCCGGGCTCTGGCTCGAGCTCCAGGCGGCGCGGGACCTCTGGGAGACCCTCCGCGACCCGTCGTCGCGGGCCAAGCTCGAGCGGGTGGAGCCCCTCGACGAGGCGGGCTGACCGGCGTCCCGGGTGAAGCTTCGCGGCCGCGCCGGGGTAGCAGTACCCTGATCGCCCGCAGCGCGCCGAGCCGCTCCTCCAGCCCCGCCGACGCCATGCCCGACCGAGCCCTCCCCTCCGCCCGATCCGTCCGCCGCGCCGCCCTGGCGGCCGCCGCCCTGCTCGTGCCCCTGGCGATGGCCGCCTGCGGCGGGAAGAAGGTCACCCGCGTCGACCCGTCCTCGGTCACCGACCTCTCGGGCCGCTGGAACGACACCGACTCCCGGCTCGTCGCCCGGGCGCTGATCCAGCAGAGCTTCGAGGCCGGCTGGGCCGATCGCCACGCCGAGCGCAGCGGGGGCGAGGCGCCGGTGGTCATCGTCGGCGCCTTCCGCAACCGCACCATGGAGCACGTCCCGGTCAACACCTTCCTGAACGACCTGGAGCGGGCCTTCGTCAACTCGGGGAAGGTGACGGTGGTGGCCGACCGCGAGGAGCGGGAGGGGGCGCGGGCGGAGCGCCGCGACCAGCAGGAGCACGCCCGGGCCGACAGCC
>CAZEUW010000325.1:0-1840 GCA_964515425.1 uncultured Gemmatimonadota bacterium
GCGCGCCCAGCGAAGTGGTCAGGGCCCGCTCCACGAGCGCGTCGGCCCGCTCCAGCATCGCGTTCGCCTCGGCCCAGCTCCGGGGCGCCAGCTCGTGGGCGTCGGCCTCCCGGGCGCCCGCCGAATCCCGTCGCGCAGGGCCCAGCACCGCGGCCTCGACGAGCCGGCCCAAAGCGCGCCGGGCCCGGTCGATCGCCTCGCGGACGCGCGACCCCGCTTCGCCCTCGCTCCTCCGGCGCGCGGCCTCGTCCAGCGCCTCCTCCAGGTCGCGGGCGGCGTCCGGGGCCTGCGAGAAGAGCCCCGCGCGCCGCAGCTCGGCGGCCTCGCCCCTCAGCCGCTCGATCGCGTCGCCCGGCGCCGGCGCCTCCGCCGCCCCGGCCTCCTGGGCGCTCGCCGAGACGGGGCCCAACGGTCCGACCGTCCACGGGCCGGCGGCCGCCGCGGTCAGCACGAGCAGCAGGGCCCCGACGCGGGGCGTCGGCGCGGCACGGAAGTCCGGGGGCGTCCTCCTCGTCGGCTCCATCGCCCCCTACTACCGCGCCTGCCGGCTCAGCGGTCCAGGGTGTCCGCCTCCTCCAGCACGGCCAGCAGCTCGCGCAGCGTGGTCTCGCCGCCGTCCCGCGCGTACCAGCGGCGGGCCTCCCGGTAGATCTCGGCGTCGGGCCGCTCGCCCTTCCGCTTCTCGCCGAGGACCCAGGCCTGGAGCTCCTCCGGCCGCGGTCCCCAGCGTCCCCGCGGCTCGAAGTCCTCGTCGAGCACGACCGCGACGGGGATCGATCGGCTCCCGTCGGTCGTGTAGGCGTCCATCAGCTCGGGGTTGTCGTCCCGCTCGACCACCCGCAGCTCGAGGGTGGGCGCCGCCTCGGCCAGGCGGGCGAGGACCGGCACCGTGTTGGAGGCGTCGCCGCACCAGTCTTCGCTCAGCACCAGCAGTCGGCGAGGCTCCTCCAGGGCGCCCGCGCGCTCGAGCGCCCACCCGGGAGGGTCGTGCTTCCGCCAGTTGCCCTCCCAGAGCTCCTCGTTCTCCTCGACGCCCTCGAGATAGTCTTCGAAGGGGAGCCCCCCCTCCCAGTAGGACCGGTAGTCGAGCTCCGTGGCGGCGGTCATATTGGCCTCGATCTTGAAGGTTAGCTCGGTGCGGGCGGGGTCGCGGCCACCCGTGCCCGGGCCCGCCGCGGTGTCGTGAACGGTGACGCCCGGCGCCGTGTTCCCTCGACCGCGTGGGAGACGGCGGAAAACGGCGAGAGACGCGACGAAGGGAAGGAGCCGAGGCACGATGGAGACGGCCACGACGGCTGACAGCGAGACGATCGAGGAGCGCGCGACCGACGACGCGGGACCGGCCGGCGAGGGGTTTCGCCAGCCGGCGACCGACGGCCCGCTCCAGGCGCGGACGGTGCCGCCCGTCCCCGCCAACGAGCCCGTGCTCGACTACGCCCCGGGCTCCCCGGAGCGGGAGGCGCTCCAGGAGGAGCTCGACCGGCAGGCGTCCGAGCGGATCGAGATCCCGCTGATCATCGGCGGCGAGGAGGTCCGCACCGGGGACACCGGCGAGGTCGTGATGCCGCACGACCACGGCCACGTGCTGGCCACCTGGCACAGGGCCGGCGCCGAGGAGGCGCGGGCCGCGATCGAGGCCTCGCGCGAGGCGTGGTCGGAGTGGTCGAGCTGGAGCTGGGAGGACCGTGCGGCCGTCTTCCTCCGGGCCGCCGACCTGCTGGCGGGGAGCTGGCGGCCGGTCGTGAACGCGGCGACGATGCTCGGCCAGAGCAAGACGGTCCACCAGGCCGAGATCGACGCGGCCTGCGAGCTGATCGACTTCTGGCGCTTCAACGCCGCC
>CAZEUW010000326.1:0-1833 GCA_964515425.1 uncultured Gemmatimonadota bacterium
ATAGGTGACGATCTCGCTCTCGATCTCGACGCCCCCCCCGGCCGTCTCGCGCGCCTCGCCCAGCTGATCCCCGTCCAGGAAGGCCGTGCGGCGCTCGATCTCCGCCGGCTCCGGGAAGGCCATCCGGAGAGCCTCCTGCTGGGTCAGCACCCCCTGGGCCCGGACCTCCTGCGCCGCGACCGCCAGGATCGCGATCGCAGCCAGGAGCGCCGGCGCGGTGGAGGCGTCGCTCAGAACAGCCACCCGAGCGCCACGTTGAACTGGTCCACGCCCGTGTCGGCCTCGGTGGAGTGGATCTGGTAGTCGGCCTTGAGGATGGCCTGCGGCACCGGCCGCCAGGCGGCGCCGAGGGAGACCACCGTCCGGTCGTTGGCCGGGTTCGCGGAGAAGCCCTCCGGGACCTCGTCCTGCGTGTTCAGCGTCTCGTAGCGGATGTAGGGCATCAGCCGGTGATCGGTCGGCGCGTTCCGAAGCACGTCGTAGCCGACCTGTGCGTAGCCGCCGACGAGCCGCTCGCCGATCGATTCGGATCCCTCGAAGCCGTGGATCGCGTTCAGCTCCGTGACGTCGGACACGTCTCCCAGCGCCACGAGACCCCGGAGATCGAGGCCCTCCGCCCGGTACTGCGCGTGTCCCTCCCAGATGAGCGTCCGGGCGCCGATCGTCTCGCCGGTTTCCGACGGCGACGGGTTGTTCTGGCCCGATTCACCCACGTAGAGGGAGGAGCCGACCAGCAGGCCCAGGGTGCCGGTGTAGTCCACCCGGCCCACGAGGCCGAAGTCCTCGGCCACCGCCTTCGCGCCCTTCTGGCGTCCGCCGCGGAGCCCGGCGGCGCTGAACCCGCTGGCCGGCGACGCGCCGGCTCCCACGCCGTCGAATCCGTTCACGAGGTAGAGCCGGTAGTCCAGATCCTCCGTGGCGCCGAAGATCCCGATCCCGTTCTCGCGCCAGGTGCTCGGGATGAGGGCCTGCTCGGTGATCGGCCGCTCCGACCCGAGGAAGGTCGGGGGCTCGTGCAGCTCGTTCAGGAAGCCCATCGGCGGAAGCAGCATGCCGGCCCGGAAGCCCAGCTCGTCCGAGACCCGATAGTCGAGGTAGGCGAATTCGACGGACGCGGAACCCGCGCCGCCCGACGTGCTTCCGTGCTCGAACTCGATCTCGGAGTTGAAGAGGAGCTTGTCGTTGAACTTGTAGCCGAGGTAGATGATCGCGCGCAGGGCGTCGATCTGGTCGGTGGCACCCGACGGGGTGCCGTCCTCGCGCTCGGCGGCGAAGTTCTCGTACAGCACCTCGCCATAGCCGCCCACGGACACGCCCTCCTGCACCCGGTAGACCTTCGACGCGGCCGGCGCGAGGCCGAACATCCCGCTGTCGGCCACGGTGACCAGATCCTGTCCGAGCCGGATCTGCTCGATCTCCCGGAGCACCGTCTCGAGCTGGCGGCGGACCTCCGCCACCTCGCCCGTGTCCTGCTCCGCCAGCTGCTCCTGGAGTCGCTCGACCTGCGCCTCGAGCCGGTCGAGTCGCTCCTCCGTCTCCGCCTCCTGAGCGCCCACCGCTCCGGCGGTCACCGCGAGTACCAGGAGCGACGCGGCCAGCATGGTCACCAGCCGGGTCGCGCGAGCTCCGACGCCTGCGAGTCTCCGGCCGGTCGGCCGGGTGCGTGTCGTTCGATCAAACAATGTCAGCATCCCTTCCATGTTTCGGGTTTCGCTGTCGTCTCGCGTGCTCTCTCCATCATCGCGCTCATCTCCGCGTCGCACGCGACCTCGAGCCCCTCGGGGCCCGGTCGCAGGAAGAGCGCGGCGACGCCCTCGCGGGCCTCGGCCCAGG
>CAZEUW010000327.1:0-1831 GCA_964515425.1 uncultured Gemmatimonadota bacterium
GGCGGACGTCGGCCGACGCCGATCCCGAGCTGTGGACGACGTGGACGGGCCCGGCCGCCCTCGAGTCCGGCGACACCGCCCGGGCGCTGGAAGGCTACCGGGAGGCCCTCTCCTCGCCGCGGGTCCCTGCCGGAGCCGCCGAGATCCTCCTGGAGCTGGACGACAGCTGGGAGACGCTCCGGGACGCGGCCCGCTCGGACCTGCGGGCGGGACGCTCCGATCGGGGGCGCGAATACCTGGAGCGGGCCCTGGAGCGCGCGCCGGCGTCCGAGAGGTCCGAGCTGGTCCTGGAGCTGGCGGACGCCCGGCTCGCCGCCGGGGACGCCGACGGAGTGGTCGAGCTGGCCGACAGCTGGCTGCCCCGCTCCGAGCTGGAGGGTGGCGATCGGGCGACGCTGGCGCTGGCCGCGGGCCGGGCCGAGATCCGGCGGGGCCGTGACGAGGCGGCCGTGGATCACCTGGAGAGGGCCGCCGGTGCGGACCACTCCCGGGACGCTGCGTTCGCCGCCTACCTGCTGGCGGACCGCGCCCATGACGACGAGGAGATCGAGACGGCCGTGGAGCGGTACCGCCGCGTGGCGGAGGGCTATCCCGGCACCGAGTACGCCGGGCTGTCCCGCGTCCGGCTGGCCTTCCTGGCCTTCCGGGCGGGAGACTGGGAGACGTCGGCCGAGCACTTTCGCCGGTACAGGACGGAGATCGGCGACGGGGGCTGGACGCAGGCCACGATGTACTGGGAGGCGCGGGCCCGGCGGGCCGCCGGCGACTCGGCGGCGGCCGGGCGTCTCCTGCGGCGGACGGTGGAGCGGGACCCGCTCACCTTCTACGCCATGCGGGCGAACGAGCGGCTCGGCGTCGACCCGCTGGCCCCGATGCTCGAGTCCCCGGACGGTGAGGGCGCCGACGGGGAGGACGCCGGCGTGCCCCCGGCGGGGGAGCCCCCCGGGGACCTCGCCAGCCTCGCGCCGTCGGACCGGCTGCTCGTGGAGCGCATGAGCGTCCTCCGGGAGCTGGACTGGCGCGGGCGGGCGCTGCGCGAATGGAGCACGCTGCGACCCCGGCGCGAGCGATCCCCGGAGGCGGCGCTGGCCCTGTCGCGGAGGCTGACCGAGTCCGGCTGGACGTGGCAGGGCATCGCCCTCGGCTGGGACCTGTTCGAGCGGAACGGGGGCCGATGGACCCGCGAGCTCCTCCGGACCGTCTTCCCGCTCCCCTATCGAGAGCGGGTCGAATCGGCGTCCCGCGCGGCGGGTCTGGACCCGGCGCTGATGGCGGCGCTGGTCCGCCAGGAGTCCGCTTTCGACGCCTGGGCCGTTTCGTCGGCCGGGGCCGTGGGGCTCGCCCAGCTCATGCCCGCGACGGCCCTGGAGGTGAGCCGGTCCCTGGGCGAGGGGGCGGTCGCGTCCGATCTTCTCGTCCGACCCGAGCTGAACCTCCGCCTGGGCGCCCGGCACTTCTCCGACCTCCTGCGTCGGTACGACGGATCGACGGTGGCGGCCCTGATCGCCTACAACGCGGGTCCGCACCGGTACCGGCGCTGGCGCGAGATGCCGGAGCGCGGCGTCGACGCCGAGCTGTTCATCGAGCGCATCCCGTTCGCGGAGACGCGTCGCTACGTGAAGGCGGTGCTGCGGAACGCCTATCTGTATCCGCGAATGTACGACCTCGAGCCGCCCCGGCTCCGGCTCGAGGCGCCGTGAGCGGCGGGCGGAAGCGGGCGCGCGGACCCGGCGTGGCGGTCGTCGTCGCCGGCTCCGGCGACCGATCCGCGGCTTCCGCCGCATGCCTCCGTCGGTCGCCTTGACCGGTCGCGTCGGGGCCGATTAGCATC
>CAZEUW010000328.1:0-1827 GCA_964515425.1 uncultured Gemmatimonadota bacterium
TCGCCCGAGGAGCCGAAGTGGACGGACTCCGGCCCCAACGTGCCGGACTACCCGCGCCTGTCCCAGCTGTGGTGGCAGAACATCGCCGACGCCATCACCGGCGAGGCGACCGTCGAGGAGGCGCTGAACACGCTCGCCGAGCAGCAGGACGCCATCATGGCCCGCCTCGAGCGCGCCGGCATGGAGACCTGCAGCCCGCAGATGAACGAGCCGCGGGAGCGCTCGTACTGGCTGGAGCAGGAGGGCTCGCCGAAGGCGGAGCGCCCCGATCAGGAGCCGGAGACGGTTCCCTACGACGAACTGATCGAACAGTGGCGCGCCGGCGCCGAGTAAACCTCTTCACTTCTTGACGACACGCGCGAGGGGCCTCCGAACGGGGCCCCTCGCGCTGTGACGGGGCGCCCCTGGCTACTCGGCCAGCACGGCGTCGATCACGCGGGTGTCGACGATCTCCTCGAAGGCGTAGGGCTCCGCGATCAGGCCCACGTCGACGAGCAGCTCGACGGACGCCTCCACGGCGTCGCGGTCGATGGCGCCGACGACGGTGTCGGCGGTGGGCTTGACCAGCTCGGCGGCACGGGCCATCTGCCAGGTCTGGTGCGTGAGCGGGCTGGAGGTGCTGCCCGAGCCGGCGCAGGTGTCGCCGCAGTAGCCGAGAACGGTGAACACCGCCTCCTCCTGGTTGTCGATGGCGTACTCCCAGCCGCGGATGCTGGCGCGCACGAAGCGCTCGGCGACCTCGCGGCCGCTCAGCCCCGAGCCCTTGAAGTCGTCGTCGGCGAGGACCTCCGGCCGCGTGAAGATGAGGTCCTCCAGCAGGTCGGCGCCGATCTCGGCGGGGTCGAGCACGTTCAGCGAGTCGAGCGGGTAGCCCAGGCCGATGATCTGGTCGAGCTCGTTGTAGGTCATGGCGCTGGCCACGTCCACCTCGTCGGGGAAGACCAGGGCGGGGTCGAAGGCGTATACGACGGCGTTCACGTCGGGGTTCGTGACGGTCGCGTCGAGGTCGGAGGTGTAGCCGAGCACGTCGAAGATGGCCTGCGCCACAAACTCGTTCCCGAAGCCCCACACGCCCACCTCACGGCCGGCGAGGTCCTCGAACGTCTGCACGCCGGAGCCCTGCAGCGACACGAAGCGGAAGCCGGCGTCCTGGTACATCTGCGCGATCTGCACGACCTCCAGGCCCTGCTCGCGCTGCACCAGCATGTTGGCGATCCAGTCGGTGCCGAAGTCGGCGTTGCCGCTGGCGACCTGGACGGTGGGGTTGACGTTGCCGCCGTCCAGCACGGTCACGTCCAGCCCCTCCTCCTCGTAGAAGCCCTGGTCGATGGCGACGAAGTAGCCCGCGAACTGCGCCTGCGGGAACCACTTCGACTGGAAGTCGACCTCCACGAGATCCTGGGCGTGGGCGAGGCCGAGGGAGAGGAGTAGGACGGCCGAGAGTCGGATGAGGGCGATGCGCATGGGGACCTCCTGGGTCGATCGAACGAGGCGCGAACGGGGGCGGCGGAGGGGAAGGGCGGGCGGGGGTCAGGCGTCGGGGTCGCGGAACGAGGCGTGCCAGCCGGTGAGCGTGCGCTCGAGGGCGGCCAGGGCCCCGTAGACGAGGATGGAGATGAGGCTGGAGACGGCGATGGCGGCGAACACCAGGTCGAACGCGCCGCGCCGGGCGGAGAGGCTGATGCGCTGCCCCAGGCCCTGGGGCGGACCGGGAATGAGGAACTCCGCCACGATCACGCTGATCACGCTGATCACCACCGCCAGCTTGAGGGCGTTGAAGACGAACGGCAGCGCGTTCGGAAGGCGGAGCTTGAAGAAGATCTCGCG
>CAZEUW010000329.1:0-1821 GCA_964515425.1 uncultured Gemmatimonadota bacterium
TGGCCCAGGCGCTCTTCGGCTCGATCCCCGAGGAGATCGCGAGCCGGGCCGAGGGAACCGTGACGATCGTCAGGGGCTGGGAGTATCGTCCCCGGTCGCTGGTGGACGCGCTGGTGGAGCGGCTGAGGGGCTGACGTCGTCGGGCAGGACCGCCGGGCCGCGCCTTCCCGTCAGTAGGCGGCGAACACGGAGCGCTGGCCGTCCGCTTCGAAGGCGACCACGTCGTAGGGCTCCCGGCGGCCGCCGACTTCCATGCCGGGTGAGCCCACCGGCATGCCCGCCACCGCGATCCCCGTGACGTCAGGCTCCTCCGCCAGCAGCCGTCGGACCTCGTCGGCCGGGACGTGGCCCTCGACGACGTAGCCCTCCACCTCGGCCGTGTGACAGGCGAAGAGGTCCCGGGGGACGCCCCGCTCGTTCTTCGCGGCCACGAGCTCCGGGGCGCTCACGTCCTCGGTCTCGACCCGGAATCCCTCCTCCCGCATGTGCTCCACCCATTCGGTGCAGCAGCCGCAGGCGGCGGTCTTGAGGACGTGCACGACGGGGCCGTCGCCGGCCCGCTCCGGATCCTCGTCGCCGGACGCCTGGCTCCACGCCCAGATCCCCGCGCCGAGGACGAGGGCGGCGGCGAGGACGGCGATGTTCTTCCCGAACTCGGACATGTCGTCTCCTCGTCGATGTGCCCGGGCTCGAACACCGCCGGTCCGTTCACTGTTCCGGCGGACACGGCCGGGATCCGAAGGAGCAGAACACGCAGCAGTCGCCCGACCGGGGTCGGACCTCGGCACCGCACGCGGGACACTCCCACACCACCACGCAGGCGTCCTCCGGCATCCGTTCCTCGGATCTCGACGCGCAGCGGGGACAGGTGATCGTGGAGAGCGTGCTCGGGTCGGTCTCCGCCATGGTCAGCCGGACCCGGTCTCGCGCAGGCGCGGCGCGAAGCCCACGTCCCGAATGGCGGCGGCGATCCGGTCGGTGTCCACCGCGGACGGATCGTACTGGACGGTGCAGCGACCCTGGTCCGCGGCCTCGTCGTAGTCCGCGTCGGCCGATTCGACGCCCTCCAGCTTCTTCACCGCCATCTCGGTCGCGAGGGCGCAGCCGCCGCACGTCATCCCGTCCACGTCGAACTTCGCCGTGGCGAGGCGGGCGGGTGGCGCGTCGGCCGCCTCCAACCTCTCGGCCCCGGCGCTCGCCCGCGCCTCCGGAGCGTCCGCCGATGCCGCGGCGTTCTCCTCTCCCGAGCAGGCGAGGCCCGCCAGGCCGAGCCCGAGCGCAGCCGTCGCGGCCAGGAAAGTCCTCGTCTTCCGACCGGGTTGATTCTTCATGGGTGTCTCCGTCAGGTGAGCCAGGTGGACCAGGTGGGAAAGGTCGCGAACAGGAGCACCAGCCCGGTGGAGGTCCACAGCACGACGCGCTGGCGCGTGCGCTTCCGCCGGGCCTCCCTCTCGGTCTCGCAGGCGCCCCCCTCCTCGCAGCTCCGGGGCGGGCGGACGTAGGCGCCGTGGAAGCCGAGGCCCAGGAAGAGCGCGGCGCCGCCCAGGAACCAGGGCCGCAGGGGCTCGAAGGTGCTCGCCAACCCCGCCCCCACGCCCAGCGAGACGTACAGGATCGGCCCTACACAGCACAGGGCCGAGGCGAAGGCGGAGCCGACCGCCCCGAGGTTGGAGAGCAGCGTCGTCCGCTCCATCGTCACGCGTGCTTGAGGTACTTCGCCAGCGCGCCGCGCAAGCTGTCCAGCGCCCCGGCCGCGTCGCCGTGCGCCACGCTGTCCCGCACGCAGGTCTCCATGTGGTTCTCCAGGAGCTGTCCGGCCGC
>CAZEUW010000330.1:0-1808 GCA_964515425.1 uncultured Gemmatimonadota bacterium
CCGCGTCGACCCGAGCTGCGGCGAGCCCGACTTCAACGCCGTGTGCGAGCTCGTCCCGCTCTGAAGCCCGCGGGTCCGCGGATTTGGCACCCCCCGGGCGCCCTCCGTACCTTGGCCGGCGGTCCGCTCCGGCGCGAACGCGAGCCGGGACGCGCTCTCCGCGCGATCCACGATCGACGTGAGCCCTGATCGAGACATGACACGGTCCGACCGCAGCCCGGGAGAACTGATGCGCTCCACCCGCACCTCGATGATCGCCACGTTCGCCGCCCTGGTCGCCCTCCTCGCCGCTCCGGCGGTGGAGGCCACGGCCCAGCAGGTCGACCTGTCCCGGCTGGCCACCATGGAGGCCCGGACCATCGGGCCTGCCGCCATGAGCGGCCGGGTGGCCGCCATCCAGGGCGTGCCCGGCGACCACGACGTCCTCTACGTCGGATCGGCCACCGGCGGCGTCTGGAAGTCCACCGACAGCGGGACCACCTGGGAGCCGATCTTCGACGACCAGGACGCCTCCTCGATCGGGGCCATCCGGGTCCATCCGGCCAACCCGGACCTCGTGTGGGTGGGGACCGGCGAGGCGAACATGCGGAACAGCTCGGGCGTGGGCCGGGGCGTCTGGAGGACCCTGGACGGCGGCGAGAGCTGGGAGCAGGTCGGGCTCGAGGAGACCGAGCACATCCACAGGATCGCCGTCCATCCCTCGAACCCCGACGTCGCCTACGTGGCCGCCACCGGCTCGCTGTGGAGCGACGGCGGCCAGCGCGGCCTCTACCGCACCACCGACAGGGGAGAGAGCTGGGAGCTGGTGCTGGAGGGGCCCAACGCGCGGACGGGGGCCGTCGAGGTCGTCATCGACCCGCGGAATCCCCTCAAGCTGTTCGCCAGCCTGTGGGAGTTCCGGCGCTGGCCCCACTTCTTCGAGTCGGGCGGCCCGGGAAGCGGGCTCCACGTCTCCCACGACGGCGGCGACACGTGGGAGGAGGTCAGCGACGGGGACGCCTGGCCCTCCGGTGACCTGGGGCGCATCGGGCTGGACGTCTCGCCGGCCGATCCCGACGTCGTCTACGCCCTGACCGAGGCCGAGCGCACCGTCCTCATGCGGAGCGACGACGGCGGCGAGACGTGGTCGGCGATCAACCGTGATCGTGGCCTCGGCGACCGTCCCATGTACTACGGCGACCTCATGGCCGACCCCGGCACCGCCGACCGGGTCTACCACATCGCCGGGAACCTGCGCCTCAGCACCGACGGAGGCCGCAGCTTCGAGGGCGCGGCGACCTGGGGAGGCGGCGTGCACGTCGACTTCCACGCCCTGTGGATCTCGCCCGAGGACCCCGATTTCGTGGTGACCGGCAACGACGGCGGCGTCTACATCTCGCGCGACGGCGCCGACACGTGGCGGTTCGTGGAGAACCTGCCGCTGGCCCAGTTCTACGAGATCGACGTGGACATGGACCGACCCTACAACGTCCTCGGCGGCCTGCAGGACAACGGGACCTGGCGCGGGCCCTCCGAGGTGTGGGAGCAGGGCGGCATCCGGAACTACCACTGGACCGAGATCGGCTTCGGAGACGGCTTCGTGGGCGTCGACGACCCGGAGGAGCCCCGCTACGGATTCAGCGCGTCCCAGCAGGGCAGCCTCATGCGTTACGACCTCGAGACGGGCAATCGCCGCGCGGTCCGACCGGACCCGCCCGCCGGCACCGCGACCGAGCTGCGGTTCAACTGGAACGCCCCCTTCGCGTTCGACCCGCACCGCGAGAACACGATCTACTACGGGAGCCAGTTCGTCCACCGGAGCACGGACG
>CAZEUW010000331.1:0-1805 GCA_964515425.1 uncultured Gemmatimonadota bacterium
GGCCGTAGATCGTCTCGTTGGCCTGGCGGATCGCGTCGTCGACGTCCTCGAAGTCGAGCACCGAGAGCACGGGCCCGAAGATCTCCTCGCGGGCGATCTTCATCCCGATGTCCACGTCGTCGAATACGGTCGCCTCGACGAAGTATCCCTTCCCGTCCACCGACGTCGGCTCGCCGCCGGCCACCAGGGACGCCCCCTCCTCCTTGCCCGCCTCGATGTAGGAGAGGACGCGCTCGCGCTGCTGCTTCGAGACGAGCGGCCCGAGGCGCGTCTTCGGGCTCGTCGGGTCGCCGGGCGTCATCTTCGCGGTCCGCTCCCGCAGCTTCTCCATGAAGGCGTCCTTGACCGACCGCTCCACGTAGAGGCGGGAGCCGGCGGCGCAGACCTCGCCCTTGCCGTAGAAGATGCCGGTCGTGGCGCCGCGGACCGCGGCCTCGAGGTCGGAGTCGGCGAAGACCACGTTGGGGCTCTTCCCGCCGAGCTCCAGGGAGACCTTCTTGAGGGTGTCGGCGGCCGTTCGCATGACCCGCTTGCCGGTCTCGACCGAGCCGGTGAAGGCGATCTTGTCGACGTCCGGGTGCTCCACGAGCGCCTGCCCGGTGACCGGTCCGCGGCCCGAGACCACGTTGAGCACGCCGGGCGGGAAGCCCGCCTCCAGCGCCAGCTCACCCAGCAGGAGGCCGGTGAGGGGCGTCTGCTCGGCCGGCTTCAGCACCACGGCGTTCCCGCAGGCCAGGGCGGGGGCCACCTTCCAGGCGGCCAGCGACAGCGGGAAGTTCCAGGGCACGATCGCCCCCACGACGCCGACCGGCTCGCGGAGGGTGTAGTTGAGGAAGGGACCCGAGACGGGGAGCGTCTCGCCGCCGAGCTTGTCGGCCCAGCCGGCGTAGTAGCGGAAGTTCTCGACCACGGACGGCAGGTCGACCTTGCCCGACTCGAAGGCCGGCTTGCCGTTGTCGCGGGTCTCGATCTCGGCGAGCTCGGCGGCGTTCTCCTCGATCAGGTCGGCCAGCCGCCACAGCAGCTCCGAGCGGCGGTGCGGGTCGACGTCGCGCCAGCCCTCGAACGCCTCGCGCGCCGAGCCGACGGCGCGGTCGACCTCCGCCTCGCCCGCCTCGTGGACCTCGGCGATGACCTCCTCGGTGGCCGGGTTCACGGTGGGGAACACCTCGCTCCCCTCGACCCACTCGCCCCCGATCAGCAGCCGGGTGCGCAGCTCCATGTCGCTCACTTTCCGCTGAATTCCGCCTCGCGCTTCTCCACGTAGGCGTCCAGGCCCTCGCGGGCGTCGTCGGACTGGAAGAGCTGCTGCTGCAGCTCGCGCTCGATGGCCAGCCCCTCGGAGAAGGGGATCTCGCAGCCGCTCGCGACCGCCCGCTTGATGCGGCCCACCGCCTTCGAGGCTTTCTTCGGCGGCGTGAAGCCCCGGGCGTAGTCCATCACCGCGTCGGAGAACCCGTCCGCGTCGAACACCTTGTTGACCAGCCCGAGGTCCTCGGCCTCGTCGAAGCCGAAGGTGCGGCCCTCGGCCATCAGCTCGATCGCCTTCGACTTGCCGAGCAGCCGGCCCAGCCGCTGCGTGCCGCCCGTGCCGGGCAGGACGCCGAGGTTGACCTCCGGGAGACCGATCTTGCCGGCGTCGCGCTTCGCGATCCGCAGGTCGCAGGCGAGGGCGATCTCCAGCCCCCCGCCGACCGTGTGGCCGTTGAGCGCCGCGATCACCAGCATCGGGCTCTGCTCCAGGCGATTGAGCGTCTCGTTGGCGTGGAGGCAGAAGAAGTACTTGAAGTGGGGGTCGGACTCCT
>CAZEUW010000332.1:0-1776 GCA_964515425.1 uncultured Gemmatimonadota bacterium
AACCGGCGCTCCTCCCAGGCGTCGAGCGCGCTCTTGGCGCCGAAGAGGACGGCCATCCCCCCGTCCGCCCTGTCCAGCAGCCGCTCACGGCGGCGCCGGAAGAGCTCGCGACCGAAGCGGCGGGCGGGTGCGGAGAAGCGCGAAGTCCGCTCGGCGGCGGGCGTCGCCGTGGCCGAGCTGGCCGTCCCCACCGCCGGGACGTCGCCAGCGCGCTCACTCATCCCGCGCCCCAGCCAGCCGGTCCCAGTGCAGCGTCTCGGGTCGCAACGGCTTCCCGCCCAGAACGACCCACCGGATGCGGCGGGCGTCGCGCACGTCGGCCGCGGGATCGCCCTCGACGAGCACCAGATCGGCGCGCTTCCCCTCGGCCACCGTCCCGAGCTCGTCCTCGAGGCCGAGCGCCCGGGCGGCTGCCCCGGTCGCGAGATGGAGGGCCTCGAGGGGGCTGAAGCCGGCCTCGACCAGGTGCTCCAGCTCCCAGTGCACTCCGACGCCGAAGAGCACGTAGGGGTTGGTGGGATCCGTGCCGACCGCCAGCCGCGCGCCCTCCTCGCGAAGGCGGCTCGTGGCCGCGACGTCGTCTGCGTAGCTGTCCCGCATCTCGGCGACCCGCGCCGAGTCGGCCTCTTCCACCGCGGCACGGAAGGTCGTGCGGACGTAACGGGGGAGCAGCCCCCGCACGTCCTCGCGGTCCCACACGTCGGGGTGGTCCCGCATGTAGAGGAAGGAGCCGCTCCCCGTCTCGAGCGTGGGGATCACCCAGGCCCGCGACGCGGTGATCACGCCGCGAAGGTCTTCGCGCCATCCTCCGCGCACGTGCTCCTTGCCGTCGGCGCCCCACGCCAGGGCCGGGACGATCTCGTGCTGCGTGGCGGGGAGCCCGTGCGCATGGGCAGCCTCGAGCGCGGTGAGGCGGAGCTCGGGCGGCATCCGCACGTACGTCTTGATCCAGCCGGCGCCGAAATCTGCGAGGCGAGCCACCTCGCGTCGGACCTGCTCGGGTCTGGTCACCGTGACCACGAAGTTGCCCATCCATTTCCCGCCGGGCCCGTCCAGGAACTCGCCGGCGTAGACGATCCGGGGTCCCGACAGCCGTCCCGAGCGCACCCCTTCCCACCGGGAGGCGACCAGGTGCGACTCGAAGCCCACGTCCCGGACCGTGGTCACCCCCGTGCCCAGATAGGCGCGCATTCCGTAGTGGAAGAGGTGGGTATGCATGTCGATCAGCCCGGGCAGGACGGTGAGTCCGGACCCGTCGATCACACGGCCGCCGTTTCCGTCGGCGGGAGCCTGCCCCGCTTCCGCGACCTCGACGATCCGGCCGTCCTCGATCCGAAGATCCACCGGGCCGCGGGGCGCGGCGCCGGTGCCGTCAATCAGCCGGACGTTCCGGATCGTCAGGGGCTCGGGCACCTCCCGTCCGGGCACCTCGAGCGGGACGGGGATCCGTCGCTCGTTCCCCCCGGGCCAGGCGCGCAGACGGAGGCCGTCCGTCGACAGGTAGAGCAGCCGCTCCCCCCGGCCGTCGAAGCTCGGATGGAAGGCACGCGCGCCGCCCGGTGAGGCGTCGATCCGGCGGCCCGCGTCTCCGTCGACCACCGCGGCTCGCAGCTCGCCGCCGGTCCGGTAGACCAGCTCGCCCGAGGGGCTCCAGGCCAGCGCCGTGATCGGCAGCTCCTCCAGCTCCAGGGCGACCCGCTCGTCCCACGCCCGGCCGGGCCGCACCACCGCGACGTGCGGCGTCGAGCGCTCGGTCGTGCGCCTGAGGAAGGCGAG
>CAZEUW010000333.1:0-1764 GCA_964515425.1 uncultured Gemmatimonadota bacterium
CTCGAGTGGCACGCCACGCTCGGCCGCCTGGCCGACAGCCTCGACGCGGACCCGGCCGCACTGTCGGTCGACGCTCCGGAGAGCCTCGTCGACGTCGTCTCCCGCGCGCTGGACGCCCGGCGAGCCGCCGAGGACTCCCTCCGGGGCGTGATCGGCGGGCGGGAGGAACGGATCGCCGTCCTGGAGGGCCGGATCGACTCCCTGGACCGCGCGCTGGCCCGGGCCGAGGTGCGGGGCGAGACCCTCTCCGACGCCCTGGAGCGCCGCGCCGAGCGTCGCCGCAGGATCGACCGGGTGCGAGCCATGTTCGACGAGGACGAGGCGATCGTCCAGACGACCGCCGACACGCTCATCCTGCGGGTCGTCGGGCTCACCTTTCCCTCCGGCTCGGACGAACTGGACGAGGAGAGCGAGCCGCTGATCGGCCGCCTCGTCGAGGCCCTGGGCCGTTTTCCGGAAGCGCGGCTCCGGATCGAGGGACACACCGACAGCCGCGGCGACGCGAATCAGAACCAGATGCTCAGCCGGCGCCGGGCGGAGGCGGTCCGGGACGTCCTGCTGGAGCGCCTCTCGATCGGCCCGAACCGAATCTGGGCGGAGGGCTTCGGCGAGAGCCGCCCGGTCGCCTCCAACGACTCCGACGAGGGACGGGCCCTCAACCGGCGGATCGACGTGAAGGTCGTGCTGCCGGGAGGGGGGTGATGGACGGGGCGGACCGGGACAAGGTGAATGCTCCGACGGCCGAAATTCCTGAGACCGACGAGCCGGGTGCCGCCCCGACCTCGGACGAGGGCGACGGCATCCGCGGCGTCGAGGTGGACGCGGAGGGGCGCTGCGCGCACTACCGGAGCCCGGAGGACATCGTCGCCTTCCGCTTTCCGTGCTGCGGGGCCTACTGGGCGTGCCACGCGTGCCACGCGGAGCTCGCGGATCACGAGGCCGAGCGCTGGCCCGCGTCCGAGTTCGACCGGCTGGCGGTGCTCTGCGGAGCGTGCGGCGGCGAGCTGACCCTACAGGAGTACCTGGGCTCGCCCTCTGGCTGTCCGCGCTGCGGCGCCGCCTTCAACCCCCGCTGCGAGCGCCACCATCACCTCTACTTCGAGGTGCGGCCGCGGCCCGACGGGGGCTGATCGCGTCAGTCGTCCTTCCGGAACCCTCCCGTGGCGGCGTAGATCCCGCCGACGATCCCGACCACGGCGGCGCCCAGCGCCAGCCCGAGACCGAGCCAGCGGCCGGACTCGCCGGCCGTTCCGGGGCGTCCTTCCCGCCAGGGTCGCGTCATCTGGCGGGCGGCCTTCCGGGCGCGCTCGCCGGCCAGCTCCTCGACCTTCTCGACCGCGCGCGCGATCGGCCGCGGCACCTCCGTGCCCCGGCCGCCACGGCGATCGAACAGGCGCTCCAGGGGCCGCAGGTTACCGTCTCGTCGCTCACTCCGCCCGGGCGCTCGCCGGTTCATCGCGCTCCTCCTGACGTGTCCATTCCGCTCGAGACCTTCTCGAGCTTTCCTACCCGATCGTGCGCGAGAGGCTCCCTCGCCGGACCGGCGCGTGGCCCGACGCCGAGGTCCCATCTCTCATTCCATCCGCGCTTCCATTCGTCGACGGAGATCCGGACCGGGCAGTCGCCCGCGCCCGCCGCCCATGTTCTCGCGCAGGTGCTCCGGGTCGGAGGTGGCGGGGATCGCGCAGGTCACCGCCGGATGGGAGAGCACGTACTTGAGGAACACCTGGCTCCACGCCTCGCAGCCGATCTCGGACGCCCAGC
>CAZEUW010000334.1:0-1707 GCA_964515425.1 uncultured Gemmatimonadota bacterium
CGGCCCACAGGCCCCGCGGCGGCTCCGAGAGGAGGCCGGCGATTCGCTCGCGCATCTCGCCCGCGGCCTTGTTGGTGAAGGTGACCGCGAGGATCCTCTCGGGCGGGACCCCCTCGTGTTCGATCAGGCGTGCGACCCGGACGGTCAGGACCCTCGTCTTGCCGGAGCCGGCGCCGGCGAGCACCAGGAGCGGCCCCTCCCCGTGCTCGACGGCCTCACGCTGCTCGGGGTTGAGCGCGACCTGCATCAGGCGGAAGCCCCTCCGTCACCATCCGACACGGGGATCTCGACGCGGAAGCTGGTGCCCTCCTCGGTGGGCTCGAGCTCGATGCTCCCGTCGTGCATCTCCTCGAGGATGCGGCGGGTCAGCGAGAGGCCGACGCCCCAGCCCCGCTCCTTCGTAGTCACACCGATCTCGAACAAACGTTTCCGGATCTGAGGGTCCACACCGGGGCCCGTGTCCCGCACCCGGTAGACCGCCCTCCCGTCCTTCCTCCGCACGTACGAGATCGCGATCTCGCCCTCGCGACCGGCCAGCGCGTCGAGCGCGTTCTTCACGAGGTTCTCGAAGGCCCACTCGAGCAGCGTCGCGTTGCCCCGCACCGGGGGGGAGTCCTCCGGCACGTCTATCCGGAACCGCACCGCGCTCCCGAGGGTGGGCAGTCGCACCGAGAAGTAGTCCTCGAGCCGTCGCAGCACCTCCTCGAGCCGCACGGGCCTCAGCTCGGGGCTCCGGCCGATGAGCTCGAAGCGACGGGAGACCTTCAGCAGCCGATCGACGTCGGCCTCCATCTCGTCGACGAGGTCAGGGCCCTCCTCGGCCGCGAGCTCCGCTCCCACCCGGTGCTCGAGCTGCTCGAGCCAGCCCACCAGCGAGCTGAGGGGGGTGCCCATCTGGTGGGCGGACTCCCGCGCCATCGCGGTCCAGATCCGCTCCCGCTCTCCCTGGAAGGAGGTGTAGATCATCCATCCGCCGCCCCCCACCGCGACCACGAGCACGGCCGCCGTGAACCACGGCACCCACCGCAGCTGCCGGAGGAACCGTGGCTCGCCGAAGTGGATCGTGGTGTCGAAGTCCGGCATGCGCACCGGCTCGCGCCGGGCGTCGAGCTGCTCCACGTAGCGCCGGGTCCGCGCCATGCTCTCCGGGTCCTCCCGGTCGAACGAGAAGGGCAGGTTGGCGGCCGAGGTGGGGTCGCCCCTCTCGTCGGTGAGCACGATCGGGATCTCGAGCTGGAGGCTCCGGTTGAGGATGCTGGAGAGCGCCGCGTGCCTCTGGGTGGGGTCCTGGGTCGAGGTCCCCGCGAAGGCGTTCGCGTACATCTGGCTGAACACCTCGGCGTCCCGCCGCAGCGCCTCTTCCATCTGGTGGGTGTAGACGAGGAAGGCGCCGAGCACCGCCGCGAACACCAGCGCCACGGCGACCGACACCACCCGGCGCGTCACGGCGCCTCGACGCGGTCGGTCCCCATCCGTTCGTGGAGCACCTCGGGCAGCGTCACCGATCCGTCCGCGCGCTGACCGTTCTCGAGCAGCGCCACGATCGTGCGCGCCAGAGCCACTCCCGACCCGTTCAGCGTGTGCACGAACTCGGGCCCCTGGCCGGGCGCGGGCCGGTAGCGGACGTTCGCCCGCCGCGCCTGGTAGTCGGTGTAGAGCGAGCAGCTCGAGACCTCGAGCCACTCGCCCACGCCGGCCGACCACACC
>CAZEUW010000335.1:0-1698 GCA_964515425.1 uncultured Gemmatimonadota bacterium
GAGGAAGTAGGGCAACAGGAAGCTCATCTCGTAGTGGGCGAACGGGTACTCGTCGGGCAGCTGGAGCTGGTCCCAGAGCTTCTGTCGGGGCGGCTCGTTCGGAACGTGTGGGTGGAACTTGTGCCAGGCGTTCGGCGCCGTCCCGCCCTTCGTGCCGACGCTGCCGGTGAGGACCGACAGGAAGTGCAGCGTCCTCGAGACCTGCCAGCCGCCCTCGTTCCCGCTGGCGGCGCTCCGCCAGATGTGCGAGCAGAAGCGCGAGCCGGCGACCCCGATCTTCCGGGCGACGTTCTCGAGCGTGGCGGCGTCCACGCCGCTCTCGGCCTCGGCGAACGCCGGGGTGAAGTCGGCGTACGTCTCGCCGAGGACGTCGATGAAGGTCTCGAAGGTCCGCTCGCGGTCCGGGTGCACCTCGTCGAGGAACTGCCCCCAGTTGACCCAGGATCGCATGAACGCCTCGTCGTAGAGCTCCTCGTCGAGGATCACCTTCGCCATCGCGAGCAGGACCGCGGCCTCGCTGCCCGGTTGGCTGGGCAGCCAGTAGTCCGCCATGGCGGCGGTGTTCGACAGCCTGGGGTCGAGGACGGCGAGCTTGGCGCCCTCGGACATCCCCTCGAGGATCCGCTGGGCGTGCGGGTTGAAGTAGTGGCCGGACTCGAGGTGCGCCGACAGCAGGAGGATGAACTCCGCGTTGGCGAAGTCGGCGCTCGGGCGGTCGTACTTGTGCCAGAGCCCGTAGCCGCAGCGGGCACCGGCGCTGCAGATGTTCGTGTGGGAGTTGTGGCCGTCGACCCCCCAGGCGTTGATCACGCGGTCCATGAAGGCCTCGTGGCCGGGCCGACCAACGTGGTAGGTGATCTCGTTGCCGCGCTCCTCCTGGATCGCCCGTCGCATGCGGCCGGCGATGTCGTCGAGGGCATCATCCCAGGAAACGCGCTTCCATCGGCCGCTGCCACGGGGGCCATCGCGCTTCAGCGGATGGCGGATCCGTTGGGGGTCGGTGACCTGGTTGATCGTCGCGGGACCCTTGGCACAGTTTCGACCGCGACTGCCGGGGTGCTCAGGGTTTCCCTCGATCTTCCGGATCTCCCCCGTCGATTTGTCGATGTAGGTGAGCAGGCCGCAACCGGCCTCGCAGTTGAAACAGGCGGTCGGCACCACCGAGTACTCCTTGGGCTCGCCGGTCGAGTCGTACTCCACCCACTCGTGCCAATCGGCCGGATCGGGGTAGTCCGTGAGCTCGCCCTCGGGCGTCAGCGGCGTCACGCCGTTGGCACCCCGCCGTTGCTGCTGTTTCGTGGTGTCGGTCGACCGATTCGAGATGAGTCCGAGCCGTTCGGCGGCCCGTTCAATGCGGCTGAGTTCGTATCCGTGTCCCATGGTGTGATCGTCCTCCAGCTTATGCGAGTGATATCGTTTGCGGTGCCACGATCCAGCAGTATTCGTACGCGAGCAGCCCGATCAACGCGAGGACGCTCGCGCCGAGCGCGGCGGCGAGACCGCCGCCGGTCAGCAGCATGGCCGCCGGGGCCGCGATGCCGAGCAACATCCCGCCGAACCAGAACGCCCGGCTGAACTGCCCCCGGGTGATGCGGGCCGCGGCCTCCTCGGCGTCCTCCGTCTGGTGGGGGGTGAAGATCTCCGAGCCGACGAGCGCGGCGTGGAGGACGATCCCGCCGAGCAGCAAGCCCGTGCTCG
>CAZEUW010000336.1:0-1685 GCA_964515425.1 uncultured Gemmatimonadota bacterium
TGGCCGCCCTGGTCGTGATCGCCAACCTGGCCGTCTACGCCTGGATCTTCCTGCGGCGCCGGAAGGCGGACGCCTGCTCGCCCGGCGACGCCTGACCCGTCCGGGCACGCCCGCCCGCCGCATCCGGACCGCGCCGCCCGGGCCGCGCCGCCCCGGAGAGCGCCCGTCATCCCTCGCGTCGGGTCGCTCCGTCGGCGGCGCCCTCCGCCGCGCCCTCTCGGACCCGCCGCAGCGCGTCGGACGGATCCTCCGCCTCGCGCACCGCCCGCCCCACGACCAGGAAGTCCGCCCCGGCCGCGGCCGCCTGGGCAGGGGTGGCGACGCGCTTCTGGTCGTGTCGATCGCCGCCCGGGAGCCGGATGCCGGGCGTGGCGACCCGGAACCTCTCGCCGCAGGCGGCTTTGACAGCCGCGCACTCGCCCACCGACGCCACGGCCCCGTGGACGCCCGCGTCGCGCGCCAGGCGCGCCAGGCGGGACACCGCCGCGTCGACCCCGGCCCCCTCGCCGGCCACCTCGGCCAGCGACGCGTCGTCCAGCGAGGTGAGGACCGTCACCGCCAGAAGCTCGAGATCGCCGTCCGCCGACCCGGCGGCTTCGGCCGCCGCCTGCATCATCGCCCGGCCGCCCCACGCGTGAAGGGTGAGGAGCCGCGCGCCCAGGCCGGCCGCGGAGCGCACCGCCCCGGCCACCGTGTTCGGGATGTCGTGAAGCTTCAGGTCCAGGAAGACCGGGTGGCCCGCCGCGCCCAGCTCCCGGACCACCCCGGGCCCCTCCGCGGCGAACAGCTCCAGGCCCACCTTGCACCAGGTCCCTTCCGGCAGCCGCTCCGCCAGCTCCAGCGCCTCGCGGCGGCCCGGCACGTCCAGCGCGACCACGACCTCGGGCGCGCGCCGCTCAGCCACGGGATCCCGTCCCGGGAGCGGGTTCCGGCGACCGCTCCGTCTCCAGCGCGCCCACCAGCTGAGAGAGCCGCTCCACGCCCTGCCTCTGCAGGTGGTCGGCGAGCCCCTCGTGCACCCCCACCGCCGAAGAGGGATCGACGAAGAGCGCGGTGCCCACCTGGACCAGGGAGGCGCCGGCCAGCACGTACTGCATCGCGTCCTCGGCCGAGCGGATCCCGCCGATCCCCATGATCGGGAGGCTGGAGGCCCGGGCCGCCTGCCACGTCAGGTAGACCCCCATCGGCAGGATCGCGGGGCCGCTCACCCCGCCGGTCACGTTGCCGATCACCGGTCGGCGCGCCTCCACGTCGATCTGCATGCCGGGAAACGTGTTGATCGTGCTCAGCCCGTCCGCGCCGCTCTCCTCGCAGATCCGCGCGTAGACGCCGATGTCCGGCACGTTGGGGGTGAGCTTGACGACCAGGGGACGGTCGGTCCGGCTCCGCAGCCCCTCCACCAGCTCGGCCAGCGCGGCCCGGTCGGTCCCGAACAGGGTGCCGCCCTTCACGTTGGGGCAGGACACGTTGATCTCGTAGCCGAGGAACCCCTCCTCGTCGTCCAGCCCGGCCACCACGCCGGCGTATTCCTCCACGGTCCGCCCCACCACGTTCACGAACACCCGCGCCCGCGACAGGCGGTCCCGCAGCCAGGGCAGCTTCTCGTTCACGAAGCGCTCGAGCCCCACGTTGTGGAGGCCGATGGCGTTGATCATCCCGGCCGGCGTCTCGCTGATGCGGTGGGG
>CAZEUW010000337.1:0-1612 GCA_964515425.1 uncultured Gemmatimonadota bacterium
GCCCCGGCGACGGCGGCGCCGAGTACCGCCTGGCGGTGCAGAGCGCCGCGCGGTCCGCCGGAGCGACGGCGATGCGGCTGTCCCTCGAGGGCGGCGGGTCGTCCTCGTCGATCGCCGCCCGGCCACAGCCGCGGACCGAGGGCCGGAGGATCGCCGGCGGAGGCTGGCGGGTCTCGGAGCCGACCCCCGAGCAGCTCGGGCTGGCCGCCCGGGCGCGCTTCCAGGAGCGGGCCCGCGAGATGCTGGATCGCGAGGGGATCCGGCCCGCACGCGGGGGAGGGACGCTCGACGGTGGCGACGTCTCCCGGTCGATCGTGAGCGCCCAGCTCACCCAGGACGACACCGTCACGCTGAGCTTTCCCCTCGTGGAGGAAGAAGAGGGGATTCCCAGCGCCACGTGCGACACCACGGAGGCCGAGACCGTGACGGCCGAGGTCATGGCCGTCGGGGACCAGGCCGCCATGCTCGAGGACACCGCCACCAGCGAAGTGGGCTCGACGGAGATGGACTACCAGGCGCTGGCGCAGAACTTCGACGACGTGGTCTTCGGCGTCGACGTCGAGTACTTCGGGTCGCCCACGGACATCGACGGGAACGAGGCCGTGATCGTCCTCTTCAGCCCCAAGATCAACGACCTGTCCGACCCGAACTCCGAGGGCATCATCACGGGGCTCTTCAACCCGAACGATCTGGCGGACAACGGGGACGGGAGCGGGGGCGGCACCGACTCCTCCGTATGCCCGGCCGGCAACGAGGGCGAGCTGCTCTACATGGTCGCCCCGGACCCCACGGGCGAGCGCGACGCCGGGGCGATCAGCGCCGACCAGGCGGAGCAGATCGCCCGCAGCACCTCCTCGCACGAGTTCCAGCACCTGTTGAACGCCGCCAACCGGGTCATCAAGCAGGACGGCACTTTCGCCGATCTCGAGGAGCTCTGGCTCAACGAGGCGCTCTCCCACCTGGCGGAGGAGATCGTCGGGTTCGCCGAGTCGGGCCTCGCGGTGCGCTCCAACCTGTCGGCCCCCGAGGCGGGAGCGAACCAGGGCGGCGAGGAGCAGGAGACCTTCGACACGTTCCTGGCGGACAACTTCCAGAACCTGGCCCTCTTCATGGAGAACCCGGCCACTACCCAGGCGATCCTGTCCAGCGGCGACCCCGGGGGGCTGGAGAGCCTCCAGATCCGGGGCTTCGGATGGATCTTCCTCCGGTGGCTGGCCGACCAGGAGTTCGCCGGATCGACCGGTCAGGTGCCGGGCACCGGCGACCCCGAGGAGAGCTTCTTCCGGCAGCTCGCCAAGGCCGACCGGCAGGGTTCCGAGGCGGGGATCTCGAACGTGGAGAGCGTCACGGGCCGTGACTGGCCCGAGCTGCTGGGCGAGTTCGCCTCCATGCCGGCGGTGGACGACGACGTGCAGGGCCTGGCCCAGCGCCATCGCCTGCTGACCTGGAACATGCGGCAGATCTACCAGCAGTACCCGCTGGCCGCCGACACCACGGGCTTCGGGGCCCGGACGTTCGACTTCGAGGTCGAGGGAGGGGGCGCCAGGCACGTCTTCGTCTCCAGCTCCGGCTCCGCCTCCGGCGTCACGATCGATCTGACCGACCAGACGGG
>CAZEUW010000338.1:0-1598 GCA_964515425.1 uncultured Gemmatimonadota bacterium
GAGCCGTCGGAGCTCCCGCGCCCCGGCGGATCCGTCGAGCACGCCGTGGAGGGCGGGATCCGCGACGAGGGGGGCGACCGGGTGGCGACGGTGCGGGCCACCTGGCGGCTCTCAGCGCCGGAGGGGTGAGGGAGGCCGCCGCCCCGCGCGGGGTCCATCCCTGCGGTCCGGACCGCAGGCCCTCGTCCACGATCGGACCGTAGCCGGCGACCGACAGCACCGGGCGTCCTCGTCCGGCACCCGGGTCGACGTCTACGCGCCCTCGTCCGGCGACGTGGTCCACCCGAGCCGCTCCCGGGCCCGCTTGATCCGCTCGCCGAGCCGCACGCTCCAGTGCGCCGGCAGGTACCTCCGCACCATCAGGACGGAGCACGGCGCCCGGTCGGCCACCCGGTCGGGGATCGAGCCGAAGAGGACGTTGCGGATCCGGGCCTCCGCCGACGCCCCGATGACGACGAGGTCGGGCGGCTCCTCCTCGAGGCGATCCCGGATCCCCTCGAAGACGGTCTCCGCCGGGCGCACGTGGTAGTGGAACCCCGGCCGCTCGCCGACGATCGTCTCCACCGCCGCCTGCAGCTCCTCCTCCTCCTCGGCCCTCTCGACGTCGCGCTTCACGATCCGCAGCACGTGGACGTCGGCCCCGGTCGTCCGGGCGATCCGGGTGCACAGCTCCAGCCCGAGCCGCGCGTGGGGACCTCCGCCCCAGGGGAGAAGGACGGAGCCCGACGTCAGGTCCTCGAGGCCCCGGTCCTTCAGGACCGCCATGTCCGCCTCCACGCCGTCCATCACCCGCTGCACGGGGGTCCGGCGGATCCGCCCGCGGGTGAACCCGCCGTGCCATCCCATCAGGAGGAGGTCGGCCCGACGGCTCCGCGTCTCCCCGATCAGCGCCCCGAACACGTCGTGGGCGACGTCGGTCACGGCCTCGACCTCCGTCCTGGCCACGGGCGTCCGGGCCTCGGGGGTGGTCGCCGACTCGCCCGCTTCCTGCCCCGCGGCCTCGATGGTCTCCTCGATGACCCGCCGCTCGCGGAAACGGCCCCGGGCCTCCGTCAGCGGGGTCTGGATCGGCACCCGGACGAGATGGATCCCCGTGACCCGGCCTCCGTCACGGGCGCCGGCCGCGAAGAGACGACCGATGCCGAGGAGGTCGGCCTCGTGCTCCGGGTTGGCGAGGGCCACCGTGACCCGACGCGGCCCCTCGGGGTCCAGCTCGCGCTCAACGGGCTCCTCCACGGCCTCGGCCTCCTCGAAGTGGGCGGCGGGCTTGAAGAAGGCCCGGAGCTTCAGGTCGGCCCAGCGGCTCCGCAGCTCGGGCAGGGCGTGGTCGATGTCGACGCGACCCCGTCCCCACACGGCGAACCAGCCGAGGCTCGCCACGATGAGGAGGACGACGGCGATCTGGGCGAAGGGCCCGGAGTAGAGGATGATGGCCAGGCAGCTCGCCGCGGCGAAGAGCTGGGCCCAGGGATACAGGGGCGTCCGGAAGCTGGGGCGGTACCAGTCGGGCCCCGAGGCCCGGAGCACGACGCAGCCCACGTTGAGGGCCGCGTAGCTGTAGAGCTGGAGCGAGCTGGCGATCTTGGCCAGGTCCTCCA
>CAZEUW010000339.1:0-1568 GCA_964515425.1 uncultured Gemmatimonadota bacterium
ACGGCGACACCGTGCACATCACCCTCCAGGTCGCCGGCGACACCCTGCTGGCCGAGTTCGGGCCGTCCGGCCTCGAGTTCGACCCGGAGGAGCCGGCCGAGCTCGAGATGCGCTGGATCGAGGCCGACCGGGACACGGACGACGACGGGGAAGAGGACCTCGACGACCGGGAGGAGGACCTCGACCTCTGGAAGCAGGAGCAGCCGGGCGAGCAGTGGCAGCGCCTCGACGCGATCGCCGAGGACCTGGAACTGGACCGCCTCGAGGCCGAGGTGCGGTCGTTCACCAGGTTCGCCATGGCCATCTGATCGTGCAGACACGATACGGACCGCCCGACCCCGACCAACGACTCTGATCCGTAGCCTCCCTCGATCCGTCGACCCGTGAACGCTCCTGACGGAGACCTCCAGGCTGCTGCCGACCGCGCCGACCGGCTGGCCGAAGCCGGCGAGTGGGAGGAGATGTACGGGGACCTCCGTGGCCACGACCGGGAGGTGCTGCTCACCCATCGGACGCTCGCCTACCGGTTCGCTGAGGCGCTCTTCCACACTGGCCGCATGGAGGAGCTGTCGGAGTACGCGGAGGCCTACGAGAGGGCCGCGCGCAGCCGATCCGACTCGTCCGGGCTCCTGGAGGCGATCAACCTGGCCGGGATCTCCGCCTTCGAGCTGGGGCGAACCGACTTCGCGTCCGACCAGTTCACGAAGCTCATGGACTTCGCCGAGGCGGAGGATTCGACCGACATGATGGCCCGCGCCGCGAACGGCCTCGGCTCCGTCGCCGTCTTGAAAGGGGACCACGACGAGGCCCTCTCGCACTTCCGGCTGGCAGAGCCCCTCTACGAGCGCCTCGGCCGGATCCGGGGGCTCGCGCAGCTCCACCACAACTCGGGGGTCTGCTTCCGGGACCTCGAGCGCTTCGACGAGGCCGTACGTTCCTTTCGTCGGGCCTCCGAGCTCTCCGAGAGCATCGGCTACGGCTTCCTGGCGGGCCTGGCGCGGGCAGGGCGGGCGGAGGTCGAGCTCCTGAAGGGGAACGTGGACTTCGGGCGCCAGCTCGCCGAGCGCGGCCTGCACCAGATACGTGATGTCGGCGATCCCATCTCGGAGGCCGAGGCGCTACGGGTGCTGGGCCTGGCCGAGGCCGCCGATCCGTCGACGCGCGACGAGGGCCTGCGCGACCTCCGTGGGGCACTTGAGACGGCCCGGTCCACGGGCAGCACGCTCCTCGAGGGCGAGATCGAGCGCGACCTGGCGGGGCTCCTCCTGGAGGACGACCGACGCGAGGAAGCAGGAGAGCGGCTGGAGAGTGCCCTCGAGCTCTTCGACCGCGTCGGCGCCGACGCTTACGTGGCCGACGTCCGGACGAAGCTCGACGATCTGAGGGACGGCACCCCGGGGTAGCTTCCCCGGCTTCCTTTTCCTTCCCCCCGGGCGTGCCGCCGCGGTACCGGGCCCCGGCCGTCGCCCGGCCGCACCCCCGCACCGGTTCTCTCCGGAGCCGCATCCCTGCGTTCGGTTGGACGAACTGTCCGGCTCCGGAACAGGTGTCCGCCGTCGGACACCCTG
>CAZEUW010000340.1:0-1559 GCA_964515425.1 uncultured Gemmatimonadota bacterium
TCGGCGAGGAGCTGGCCGGCGCGGAGCGGCCCGTGGCCCTGCCGCCCGGCTCGGCCGGCCGGGACGCCGCCTCCCTCGACGCCCACGTGGCGGTCGCGATCCTCGACGCGGTCGCCGGCGCGGTCGGCGAGACGGTGCGCTTCGGCACCGGGCCCGTCCGGCCCGAGACGGCCACCGTGGAGGAGATGGCGGAACTCGCCCGCCGGCTGCGGAGCGGCGAGCTCTCCACCCTGCTGGTCGCCGGCGCCAACCCCGTCTTCGACCTCCCGCCGGGCTTCGGCTTCGCGGAGGCGCTGGAGGCGGCGACGGTGATCGCGCTGACGCCCCACCCCGACGAGACCGCGTCGGCCGCCGACTGGGTCCTCCCCTCGCACCACGAGCTCGAGTCGTGGGGGGACGTGGAGGTCCGGCCGGGGGTGTGGGGCCTCTCCCAGCCGGTCATGCGGCCAATCTTCGACACGCGTCAGCGGGAGGACGTCCTGCTCGGCGTCGCCGCGTCGTCCGGCTACGAGGTCGAGCAGGTGTTCGGCGCCCCGGACTTCGCGACCTGGCTCCAGGACCGCTGGCGCGAGCGGCACGCCGACGCCGGCGCCGGCCTTCCCTTCGATCGCTGGTGGGAGCGGGCCCTGCAGCGCGGCGGGTGGTGGGAGCGGGCCGGGGAGCCGGCGGCCGCCTCGCTCGCACCGGAGGCCGCGGGCTACGCCTTCGAATTCCCGGAGCCCTCGGGCGAGGACTTCGAGCTCGTGATCTACCCGACGTCGCAGTTCTACGACGGCCGGGGGGCGAACCGCGGCTGGATGCAGGAGCTGCCCGACCCGGTCACCAAGGTCGTGTGGAACTCGTGGGCCGAGATGCACCCCGAGACCGCCGGGCCGCTGGGCCTCGAGACCGGCGACGTCGTCGAGCTCGAGACGGCCGCCGGCACGGTCCGGACCCCGGTCTACCTGTACGAGGGCGTCCGGCCCGACACGGTGGCCCTGCCGCTCGGACAGGGCCACACCGCCTACGGCCGCTTCGCCGAGGGACGCGGCGTGAACCCGGTCGACCTGCTGCTCGGCGCCGACGCCCGCACCGACGCGGGGGGGCTGGCCCTGGGCGCCGGCGGCGTCTCGGTCACCGCCACCGGCGAGCGCGGCCGGCTCGTGGTGGCGCAGGGGAGCGACAGCGACCAGGACCGCGAGATCGCCGAGATCATGGGGATCGGCGCCGCCCGGGAGGCGGTCGAGAGCCACGAGGTCGACCTGACCGAGCTGGTCAAGGCGGCCTGGGACTCCGACCCGCAGAGCCCCTACCGGTGGGGCATGACGATCGACCTCAACGCCTGCACCGGCTGCGGCGCCTGCGTGACCGCCTGCTACGCGGAGAACAACCTCCCCGTCGTCGGCGAGGAGCGCTTCGGCCAGGGCCGGGAGATGTCCTGGCTGCGCATCGAGCGCTACTACGAGGAGACGGCCGGGGGCGGCTTCCAGACCGTGCACGAGCCGATGCTCTGCCAGCACTGCGGCGACGCGCCCTGCGAGCCGGTCTGCCCGGTCTACGCGACCTACCACAACCCGGAG
>CAZEUW010000341.1:0-1538 GCA_964515425.1 uncultured Gemmatimonadota bacterium
TTGCCGATGTCCTCGAAGGTCACGCCCCCTCCAATCACGGCGGGGACCGCGGCGGACCACGGTCGAACCTCGGAACCAACGAAGCCCGGCGCCCTCGGGAGGGCGCCGGGCTCGACGTTCGTGGTGGCTGTCGGGGCTCAGTCGGCGAAGGCGGCGCGAATCGCCTCGGCGGCGTTCCCGCCGTCGGCGGTCTGCACGCCGTCCAACCAGCCGGTCACCGTGTCGAGGTTGGCCTCGACCCAGGCGCGCGCCACGGCGTCGGCCTCGTTCCCCTCGCGGCTGTAGTCGTTGATCCAGCCGTTCTGCATGTCGGGCGTGACGGTGAACCGCTCGAAGAAGGTGCGGAGGTTCGCGTTCGCCTCGGCCCACTCCGTGTTCAGGCCGGTCGCGACGTAGCCGTCGCCGCCCCACACGTTCTCGGGGTCGTCGAGGTAGGTGATGTCGTGCACGGAGTTCATCCAGTGCGGGCTCCAGGCCAGGAACACGATCGGCTCCTCGTCCTCGACGGCCTCCGCGACCTGCGCGAGCATGCCCGAGGTCGAGGATTCCACCAGCTCCATGTCGCCGAAGCCGTAGGTGTCGTTCTCGATCATGTCGAGGATGATCTCGTTGCCGTCGTTGCCGGGCTCGATGCCGTAAATCTGGCCGTCGAACATGTCGGCGTTGTCGGCGACGTCCTCGAACGAGGTGATGCCCTGCTCGGCCACGTAGGTGGGCACGCCGGGGCGATACACCGTGGTTGATGGAGCCATCGCCGTCGTACTCGGTCAGGTAGTCCTCGAGCATGGTGTTCATGCTGGGTCGCCACACGCCGAGGAAGGCGTCCAGGTCCCCTTCGGAGAGGCCCTGCAGGATGAGCGGGACCGACAGGGCCTGCGTTTCGGTGGCGTAGCCGAGCTCCTCGAGCACGACCGTCGCGACCTGCGTCTTCACCGTGACGCCGGGCCACTCCACGTAGCCGAAGTCGACGGTGTCGTCGCTCTGGGCGCTCGCGGTGCCCAGCAGCAGGGCGAGGAACAGCAACGTCAAAGCGGATGAGAGTCGCTTCATGACCATCCTTTCCGTTCGAACGAAGAACGCGTGCCGCGCGCCATGCGCGGCGGCGACCCCGGATCGGGTCGCATCGCGGCCACGGAGGCGGGTACCCTTGAAGGGCGTACCGGCGCGCCGAGAGAACGTCGAACGCGAACGTGCGGCGATCGCCACGCGTCGCACACGTCGTTGCGCCGTGACCGAAGGAAGCATAACGCACCCGCCCCAGTGACGGGAAGGAGCCGCCCGTGAACCCACCCCCCGACCCCGCCGACCCGCACGGCGAGCCGAAGATCGTCCTGCGCGACGTCGCCAAGATCTTCGGCGATCCCGGCCGCGCCGGCGACGCCCTGGCGATGCTCGACGCGGGCCGGAGCAAGGCCGAGGTGCAAGAGGCGCTCGGCGTGGACGTGGGCAACTACGGCATCGACCTGGACGTCCCCGCCGGCGGCACCTTCGTGCTGATGGGGCTGTCCGGCAGCGGCAAGTCGACGCTCCTTCGGCTG
>CAZEUW010000342.1:0-1533 GCA_964515425.1 uncultured Gemmatimonadota bacterium
ACCGGGCACCGACACCGATTCCCGACGCCGCGGCCGCTCGAGAGAGCGGCCGTTTTTTCGTTCCCCCGAAGCCGGAGCGCAGCGACGATGCCCGAACACGACAGCCCGATCGAGGTGCTCTTCGAGCATCCCGACTGGTTCGAACCGCTCTTCCGGACCCTCGGGCGCCGCGGGGTCCCTCACCGCCGGCTCGATGCCCGGGAGGTGTCCCTCGATCCGGCCGCGGAGCCGGACGCCGGTCCCCTCCTCTTCAACCGGATGAGCCCCTCGGCGCACCTCCGCGGACTCCCCGGCGCCGTGAGCTGGACGCGGGCGTTCCTGGCGACCCGGGAGCGGAGGGGACAGCGCGTGGTGAACGGGACGCGGGCGTTCGCGTTCGAGACCTCCAAGGCCCTCCAGATCGCGCTGTTCGAGGAGCTCGGGGTCGCCCACCCGGCCACCCGGGTGGTGCACACCTCCCGCGGGCTCGTCGCCGCCGCGCGCGAGGTGGGCTTCCCGCTGGTCGTGAAGCCGAACCTGGGCGGGAGCGGCGCCGGGATCGTCCGTTTCGGGGACCGCGCGGCCCTCCGCGCCGCGATCGAGCGGGGCGAGGTCGACTTCGGCCCGGACGGCACGGCGCTCGTCCAGGAGTGGGTGCCGGCGAGGGACGGCCGGATCACCCGATTCGAGGTGCTGGACGGCCGGCTGCTCTACGCGATCCACGTCACCTCGCCGGCCGACTGCTTCGACCTCTGCCCGGCCGACCTGGTCGAGGACGACGCCCGGGAGCGGGGCGTGGAGCGGGCGGAGCCGCCGCACGAGCTGGCCGAGCGGGCGGTCCGGGTGGTCGGGGCCGCCGGCATCGAGGTGGGCGGCGTCGAGGCCGTGGTGGACGACCGGGACGGGACCGCCCGCTTCTACGACCTGAACGCGCTCTCGAACTTCGTGGCCGACCCGGAGCGGGTGGTCGGCCTCGACCCCTTCGACCGGCTGGCCGCCTACCTCGAGCGCGAGGCGCGCGAGGCCGCCGCGTCCCCGGCTCCGACCCCGCGATCCGAGAAGGAGGCGGTCTGATGCGCTACGGATACTGGCTCCCCGTCTTCGGCGGATGGCTGCGCCGGGTGGAGGAGGAGGGCATGGAGGCCAGCTGGCCCTACGTCCGCGACCTCGCCCGGCGCAGCGAGGAGATCGGCTACGACCTCACGCTGATCGCCGAGCTGTTCCTCAACGACATCAAGGCGGCCGACGCCCCTGCCCTGGACGCCTGGAGCACGGCCGCCGCGCTGGCGGCCGTCACCGAGCGGCTCGAGCTCATGGTGGCGGTGCGTCCCACCTACCACCTGCCGGCCGTGCTCGCCAAGCAGGCGGCGAACATCGACCGGATCTCCGGCGGCCGGCTCGCCCTGAACCTGGTGGCCTCCTGGTGGGCGGACGAGGCCCGGCGCTACGGGGCCCCCTTCGACCGCCACGAGGAGCGCTACGCCCGCGCCTCGGAGTGGGTGCGCATCGTGAAGGGGATGTGGACCGAGGAGCGCTTCTCGCTCGACGGCGACT
>CAZEUW010000343.1:0-1530 GCA_964515425.1 uncultured Gemmatimonadota bacterium
ACGCGCCGCGGGCGTCGAGCGCCCCGGACCCGGATCGGGACCGGGGAGGCGTGGGCGCGACGATGGTGTTCGATCCCGCGGCCGCCACCGAGCCACGACCGGCTCCGTCGAGCCGGGGCGGATCGCGCCGGGTGCCACAGTGGGTCTTTCTCGAGCGGCTCTTTCGGGAGGTCCTCCTCGGCGACACGGTGGCGCGCGAGGTGACGGGCGGCGGCGCTCGCGTCGACCTGGGCAGGCGGGCGCTGGTCGGCGTCGGCCTGGCCCTGGCGGCGACGCTGCTGATCGGCACCACCGTCTCCTTCTTCGGCAACCGGTCGCTGGCCGGCGACGCGCTGGAAGCGGTCGAGGAAGTCGAGCATCTGGCCTCGGCCGAGACCTCCACGCCGTCGGCGACCGAGCTGGCCGCCCTCGATTCCCTGGGGGTGCGGATCGAAGAGCTCCGGTCCCACCAGACGGACGGGACGCCGTGGTCGCTCGGATGGGGCCTCTACACCGGATCGGATCTGCTGTCCGCGGCGCGCTCTGCCTACTTCACGCGCTTCGAGCCGATGCTGGGCCGGCCGGCCAGGATCGACCTGCTCCGGGAGCTGCGCCAGGTGGCGGAGTCCCCGGAGGGCTCCGGCGACTACGGTGCCACCTACGACGCGCTCAAGGCGTACCTGATCCTCACGAGCCGACCCGACGAGAGCAGCGCGGACTTCCTGGGGCCGGTGCTCACCCGTCACTGGCTGTCGGGGCGCGACGTGGATTCGACCGTCGCCGACCTGGCCCGGGACCAGTTCGAGCTCTTCGGCAGCGAGCTGCGCTTCGGGAGTCCCTACGACCTCGCCCCGGAAGAAGAGCTCGTCTCGTCCGTCCGCAGCTATCTCGCGACCTTCACGCAGGTGGAGCGGTTCTATCAGACGATGATCGCCGGCGCCTCGGAGTCCCGGGACGCCGTCCGGCTCTCGGAGGTGGCGCCCGGCTCCGGCGACGTGGTGAGGGCGAGCCACGTGGTTCCCGGCGCCTTCACCGCGGACGGCTGGGAGTACATCCAGTCGAACCTCGACGACGTCGGGGAGCTCCTGGACCGGGAGGACTGGGTGACGGGCGGCCAATCGTTCAGCGAGGACGAGCTGGCGGCCCTGGCCGACTCGATCGAGCGCCGCTACGTGAGCGACTACCTCGACCACTGGGAGCAGTTCATCCGGACCGCGCGGGTGGTCGGCTTCTCGACTCCGCGTGAGGCCGCGTCCAGCCTGCGGCGCCTGAGCGACAACAGCTCGCCCCTCCTCCTGCTCCTGGACGTCACGGCGCGCAACACCGGGGTGGGTTCCGAGGTCGTGGATCCGGCCTTCCAGCCCGTGAGAGTGGTCCTCCCTCCCGATTCCGTCGACCGCTTCGTGGGGGAGTCCAACCGGGCGTTGCTCGACGCCCTGGGCCGCCTGCAGTCGTCCGTCGAGGAGGTGGCCAGCGCCACCGGCGCGGCCCGTCAGCAGGCCCTCACCCGGGCGGGCGGCGACGCGGACCAGGTGACGGCGGCGGTGCGTG
>CAZEUW010000344.1:0-1529 GCA_964515425.1 uncultured Gemmatimonadota bacterium
CCCGGCGCGCTCGGCGGCGCTGGCGGCGGCCTTCGAGCTCGGGCGCCGGGCCGCCGCCGAGCCCGGCCGCCGCTCGGCGCGCATCCGCGGTCCGCGGGACGTGCACCGGCGGCTGGGGCCGACGCTCCGCGACCTCCGTCAGGAGGAGTTCTGGGCCCTCTACCTCGACACGCAGAACCGGGTGCTGGAGGAGCGGCGGCTCACGGTGGGCCTGCTGGACGTCTCGCTGATCCACCCGCGCGAGGTGTTCCGGCCCGCGCTCGCGCTCCCGGCCCGCAGCGTCCTCCTCGCGCACAACCATCCGAGCGGCGATCCGGAGCCCTCGGCGGAGGACGTGGAGGTGACCCGCCAGCTCGCGGCGGCCGGGGAGGTGCTCGGCGTGCCCGTCCGCGACCACGTGGTGCTGGGCGACGGACGCTACGTCAGCCTGATGGAGCGGGGCGTGATGGAGGGTGGGTGAGCGGGGGCCGACCGTCACCGCGGCGGCAGTCCGACCAGCTCGCGGCTCACGGCCATCAGACGCTCCCGCGCCGTCTCGTCGTAGGCCTGCGAGTGCGCCCGGGCCGGCGCCGTCCGTCGGTAGTAGCGGCCGGTCCCCACGTCGTCGCCGTCGACCAGGTGGATCACCGACCGCGCGCCCTCGGCGACCGTGCTCCGCGGCTCCATGCCCATGTCCCGGACCAGGTCGGTGTCCATGAGGCTGGCCGGGTGGACGGCGTTCACGGTGACGCCCGTCCCCTCCAGACGCTCGGCGAGCTCGAAGGCGTACATGACCTGAGCGAGCTTGCTCCGGCCGTAGGCGCGGCCGGCCGAATAGCCCTCCTCCAGCATGAGGTTCCCGAAGTCGAGGGGGTCCTGGGACCGGGACGAGACGTTCACGATCCGGGCGGGGGCGCTCTCCCGGAGCAGCGGCAGCAGCCGCTCGGTGAGGAGGAAGCCGGCGAGGTAGTTGACCTGGAGGTGCAGCTCGTACCCGTCCTCGCTCACCGGCCGCTCGTCGGGGCTCAGGAGGATGCCCGCGTTGTTGACGAGCACGTCGAGGCGGTCGTAGTCGGCGCGGATCGAGTCGGCGAGGGCGCGGACGTCGGCGAGGGAGCCGAAGTCGGCGCGGTAGAAGCGGGCGCCGCCGCCGGCGGCCTCGATCTCGCGGACCAGCTCCCGGCCGCGCTCCGCGTCCCGGCCGTGTACGATCACGCGGGCGCCGTCGGACCCCAGACGGCGGGCGACCTCGCGGCCCAGGCCTCCGGTGGAGCCGGTGACCAGGATCACGCGGGCGTCTCCGGTGTCCGTCGCCGCTTCCCCGGCCGCGGACGACTCGGACGCCTCGCCCGCGCAGCCGGCGACGGCCGCCAGCAGGAGGGCGGACAGCACACGAACGACCGGTGCCGGTCGGAGCGTGTCGGGTGGGACCACGGGTTCCTCCGGTTCGTCGAGGCGGGCTCCGCTGTCGGGTGCGGAGATACCCGGACGCCCCCGCTGCGAGCCGTCCCCGGGCCGAGCTCCGCCCGCTGGCACCCGCGACGCCCGGC
>CAZEUW010000345.1:0-1524 GCA_964515425.1 uncultured Gemmatimonadota bacterium
ATCGAGTTCAGCGGGTTCCCGATCTCGTGGGCGAGGCCGGCGGCCAGCCGGCCGACCGCGGCGAGCTGCTCGGCGTGGACGAGGTCGTCACGCGTCTCCATCAGCGCCCGGTTGGTCGCCTCGAGCGACTGAACGTTCTCCGCCAGCAGCTCCTGCTGACGGATGAGATCCTCCGCCATCCGGTTGACGGCTCGCGCGAGCTGGGCGAGCTCGACCGTCCGCTCGGGACGGATGCGATGCGTGTGCTCGCCCTGCGCGATTCGGACCGCGCTCGAGGTCATCCGCTTGAGCGGCTTCAGCAGCCGGCGGTGGAAGTAGCGGTCGAGCAGCCACAGCCACAGCCCGGTCACCGCCACGATGCCCCCGATCGTGAGGATCGCGAGGTCGCCGGTGGTCGGGAAGCCGGCCAGGTAGGTGAGGACCGCCCCCACCAGCAGCAGCGGGACGACCACGGCCACGCCCAGGGCGAGGAGGAGCTGGGCGCGCAGGGAGGAGAGTCCGGGAAAGCGCCGGGACGACGGACGCGGAGCTGCCGCCTGCTCCTCGTTCAATCGAACTCCTGGGGATGCGTGACCGGTCGAGGGGTGCGCCTAAAGGATGGCACGCTCGCGTCCCTCGCGCGAGGCGGCGCCCCGGGCGGCTGGAATCGACCAGTAGTACACGTATGTAGCGATTTTGAGGCTATATATCGCTAAACAATTAGTAATATCGCATTTAACAACCGTATCAACACCATTTTTCCTGATTTCCTTGCGGATCGCACAGTTCCTGCTACGTTTCTGGACGCACCGAGGAACCGAACCCGCACCGCCCCGGAGGAGACGAGATGTCGCCAGACACCCTGTTCGCCGCCCCCGCAGAGCACGACGCCGAGACCCGCTTCGAGGAGTACGCCGAGCGGCTGGGCGAGAAGCCCGAGGCCGCGGCCATCCTCGACCTGTGCCGGGCGCTCAACGTGCGCTTCCTGCGCCTGACCTTCACCGACATCCTGGGCCACACCAAGAACGTCGAGGTCCCGGCCAGCCAGTTCGCGAAGGCGCTGGACGGCGAGATCCTGTTCGACGGCTCCTCGATCGAGGGCTTCGTGCGGATCGAGGAGAGCGACATGCTGCTCGAGCCCGACCTGGGGACGTTCCGGGTGTTCCCCTGGGGCAACCCGGACGCGCGGGTCGCACGGATCATCTGCGACGTCAAGAACCCCGACGGGACCCCCTTCGCGGGCGATCCCCGGCGGGTGCTGAAGCGGGCGGTCGCCGAGGCGGACGACCTCGGCTACGTGATGAACGCCGGGGTCGAGGCGGAGTTCTTCCTCTTCCGCACCAACGGCGAGGGGCGCCCGACCACCGAGACCCACGACCGGGGCGGCTACTTCGACCTCACGCCGGTCGACCTGGGCGAGAAGACGCGGCGGATGATCGTCAACGACCTGGAGGCGATGGGCTTCGAGGTCGAGGCGGCCCACCACGAGGTGGCGCCGGGCCAGCACGAGATCGACTTCAAGTACGCCGACGCCCTGACCACGGC
>CAZEUW010000346.1:0-1520 GCA_964515425.1 uncultured Gemmatimonadota bacterium
CGCGTCGACCCAGAGCGTACCCTCGATCTCGGGCACCGTCCGGTCCTCGATCGGCCGGAAGGTGAGGCCGACCCGGCCCGCCTCCTCGTCCTCCGCGATCCCGAAGCAGTGGGTGCGCTGGAAGGGCTCCGACAGCAGCACGTCGGCGTCCGGCGCCCGGTAGATCCAGCCCGAGGAGTCCCGCACCACGAAGCCCACCTCGGAGAGCTCGCCGGCGGGGACGCTCCGGTAGGGGGAGCGGGCGGCGGTGGTGAGGGTGCTCGCGTCCTCGGAGACGAGCCGGAGCCGGCCGTCGAGCACCCGCCGGTACTCCCTGACCCGGTAGCTCACCCGGCCGGCCTCGCGCGTCATACGCTCCCGCTCCAGGGCCTTGCGGATCTCCTCCCACAGGCGGGCGGTGGCCCGGCCGGTGGTCGGATCGACCCGGCAGCGGCGATCGTCCTCGACGTCGACCGCCAGCCCGCCCAGCTCGACCGGCCGCACGCTGATCCGGAAGGTCCGGCGCTCGACCTCAGCCGCCCGCAGCTCGAACGGCTCCGAGGTCCAGCGCTCGAAGCCGATGCGCTCGACGATCACCCGGTAGGAGCCGGCCGCGGGGGCGGCGAGCCGGGCGGCGCCCTCGGGGCCGGTCAAGTCGGTGGCCGCGGTGGCGCCCGCCCCGTCGAGCAGCCGGACCTGCGCCCCCTCCACCGGCTCGCCGCTCGCGGCCTCCACGAACTTGCCGTGGAGCTCCTGGGCGGAGAGCGGCCGAGCGCCGAGCAGCGCCGTCGCGACGGCGAGGACGGCCAGCGGCGGGCGCGTGGCGGCGAGTCGGCGCGCTCGGTGAAGCACGGGCCGAACCTCAGGTCGGGAGGATCGAGGACCCCGTCGCGTACAGTTCAGGGCGGGCGAACGCCTGGCATTCTCGATGGCGTAGCATCCTATTTCAAGCTCCGAGACGGCTGCGGCCGGTGCTCACCTGTACCCGCCTCGGCCGGCCATTCGCCCTGTAGGAAGGTCGTCACCGCCGGAAGCACCACGTCCGGCCGGTAGGCGATCGCTCCCTTACCCGCCGAATGCACGAGGAGGAGCCGTCCGTTCGGAACGGCTTCGGCCCACGCCCTCTGGGCGGCGACCCCCATCGAATCGCGGGCCCCGTACACGACCAGGACCGGCGCCGAGAGGTCCTCCAGCCCCGAGGTGAAGTCCCAGTCCCCGAACGTCGAGGGCGCATGCTGTGCCGTGTGCCGGTAGTAGTAGCGGACCGCGTCGGCCGGCATCTCGCAGGTGCTCCCCTCCCAGGCCGTCGGCTCTCCTCGGGCGTCGGCGAGCTGCCGTCCGATCTCCTCGTATGCCTCGCAGGTGGCGACGGGGTCCTCGGCGGTGCCCTGGAGCAGGGACCGCAGCAGGGCCGTGGCCCGGTTCGAGAGGGCCGTGTCGGGGCTCGGAGGGCTCGCCCTGGCGATCCGGGCCGCCTGGCTCCGGAGGGGGCCCGTGGCGCCGTGCAGCACGAGGCGTTCGACCCGCTCCGGGTGCTCCCG
>CAZEUW010000347.1:0-1518 GCA_964515425.1 uncultured Gemmatimonadota bacterium
GACGGGCCCGGACGCGCCGCGAAGCTAGCCCGCCCCGCCCCCGGGGCTCAAGGAGCGGCCCGGCTCAGCCGCCGCCGTCGTCCTCCCCCTCGGGGAGCTCGGGAGCCGGGGACCTGTCGCCGAGGTCGGGCGTGTCCGCCCGCGGACGGGGCGCGGCGCGGTCGTCGGCGCCGCGGGTCGGGACCATCCGGGCACCGCCGGCCCCGATCCAGTCGCCGCCGCCGAGCCCGAAGCTGGCGGATCCGCCGGACGGTGAGCCGCGCGGGAAGCGGTCCCGGGGGACACCCCCGGCGCCGCGGCCGTCCCGCACGTCGACGCCCAGACCCTCCAGGAGGCGTGCGGTGCGGGGGTCATCCCCGTCGAGCCGGGTGGTGGCGTCCGCGATCTCGCGGAGGAGCTCGAGGATCGCCTCCGGGCTTCTCGCCCGGGTCTCGTCGTCCGTCTCCGTGGTCGGGTCCCGGGGGTCCGGTCCGGTGAGCTTCTCCCCGCGCGTGGCGACGAGATCTCCCTCGCGCGGCCGGAGCTCGGCGCAGGCCGTCGGCCACGAGGGCGAAGCCAGGTGCGCCCAGCGCCAGGGGCAGCCGAAGCTGGTGAACGGACCGAAGCCCGCGAGGCCCGCGGTCGGACCGGGGGACAGGAACTGGAGGCTCCCGGTCAGCCACGGCACGCCGGCTCCCTGGGCCAGGAGCGTCGGGTCCCGGAACTTCCAGTAGGAGGTCCGGTCCGACGACCAGCCGACCGCTCCCCGCTCGCCGAGGACGTGGGCCAGCAGCGCCCGCTCGACCTCCCCGGCCCCCGCGTAGCCGCGCCGGAACTCGAACACCCGGCCGCTCAGCAGGCCGTCGAGCTGGAGCGGACGGTCCGAGGCCACGGCGACGAGGTGGTTCCTCGGGACGACCGCCGGCCTGTGGACGAAGGCCCATCCCAGGTGATTCCGCGTCAGGGAGCGGGCGGCCCGGGCCTGCGGGCCGGTCAGGTCGATCCGATGGACCCCGGCCCCGTGCGGCTCCTGGGGCCACGGGTCGTGCGGATAGAGCATCGTGGCGCCCACGCCGGGCTCGATCTCGAACACGGCGACGAAGGACGGCTCGCTCAGCCGCAGGTGCGCGACGGGCCGGTAGTAGGCGTAGGTGCCCACGGTGGTGATCGCGACCCGCTCGGCGGCGGCCGCTTCGTCGGGACCGGCGCTCGCGGCCTCCTGGGCTCCGGCGGAGGCGAGGGGGCAGGCGAGGAGGGCGGCCAGGAGGAGCGATCGGAAGACGTCCCGGGTCCTCGGAGCTCGAACGGCCATCTCGGGCCTCCTCGTGAGGGTCGGGCCGTGGCGGTTGCCGTCCACGGCATGGTCACGATTGAATGACAATACCACGTACGGGGTGGATCGTTCAAGGCGGGCGACGGCGTCCGGGTCGATCCGGGGCCGGGCGCGGGCTCGCGGCGGGCCGCGTCACCGTCCATGTTGACCGCCCATGCGCAGCCGCATCTTCCAGGTGGACGCCTTCACCGACCGCCGCTTCGCCG
>CAZEUW010000348.1:0-1516 GCA_964515425.1 uncultured Gemmatimonadota bacterium
CCCGGCGACGCCGCCGGCCTCGCTTCGGCTTCCGGCTCGCGACCGGCTTCGACCTCGACGTCCGCCGGCGCGCGCTCGTCGCCGGGCTCGGACTCCCCGGCCAGTCGACGGAGCGCCTCCGCCGTGTCGGGATCGGGGACGTCCTCCGACCAGTCGCGGGCCCGGTGCCGCCAGTCGTCGTCGAGTCCCCCCACCTCGTCGAGCAGCTCCAGGCCGCGGAGCGCTCGCTCGGGCGCCCGGACCGGATCGATCTCCGACAGCAGCTTTTCGAGCTGTTCCACCGCCTCGGACTCCCGACCGCTGCGACAGAGCACCTCGGCGTAGCGGAGTCGCACCTCGGTCCGGTCGGACGCCGGCGCCTCCGCCTTCTCGGAACCCTCGTCCTCGCGGGCGGTCGCCCGCCGCGTCCCGGCCGGCTCTCCGTCGCCCTCGGCCGGCTCGTCGGTGCCGACGTCGGCCTCCGACGCCACGGGCTCCTCGTCGGCGACCGCGGCTTCGGGCCGGGGCGGGTCGGTCGGATCGGCCTCGCCGGTGCCACCCGCGGCGTCTCCGACCGCTCCCGGCGACGCCGAACCGGAGGGGTTCGGGGGCGTCTCGGCCGGTGCAGGGTCGGCGGCGGGGTCCAGGGCCACGATTCGACGGCGGATCTCGTCGGACGGCTCGCCCCGCTCCCGCCTGGCCGCCCACAGCTCCTCGAGGGCCGCCACGGCCTCGTCCACCCGGCCGTCGCGCTCCAGCTCCTCGACCGTCTGCAGATAGAGGCTCTCGTCCTCGGTGATCCGGGCCAGCTCCAGGAACGCCTCCTGGCGCGCCTCCGGATGACCCTCTTCCTCCATCCTCGAGGCGTATTCCAGGTAGCTGTTCCTGGCCTCGGCCACGAGGCCCGTCGCGGCGTGGAGGCGACCGAGCTTCCGGTACACCTCCACCCGATCGGGGGTGATGCGGAGAATCTTGTTGCAGAGGGCGATGGCTCCGGTCTGGAGATCCTGCTCGGCGTAGCGGTCCACCGCCTCCAGGTAGTAGTGGACGGCCCGATCCGTGTCGCCCCCGCGTCGATAGAGGTCGCCGACGCGGTTGTAGATGCTGACGTCGGGGGCGTACTCGTCGGACGCCTCGGAGACGCTGATCGCCTCACGATACAGCTCGATGGCGCGGTCCCAGTCGGCCTGCTGCTCGGCGCGCCGCGCCTTCTTCTTGAGCTGGTTGACGTCCCTGTCCATGAGCCCCACGCTCGGTCGTCGAGAAACAGGCAGGATTGCCGGAGTCTATGAATATAACCCCTGCTGCTCCCTCGTGAACCCCCCTGGGCTCGCGCGGGTGCCGCGACGGGCCCTCAGTCCCCCCCGGTGTCCACAGATCGCGATGCCTCCAGGAGAGCGTCCCCGCGCAGGAGCTCGACGACCTCCTCGATGTCGCCGGACAGGGCCCTGTCCTCCTCCAGCGGCGGGCTGACCGCACGGATCGCCTCCAGGGCCCGTTCCAGCGGAGCGCTGGTGTCCAGGGGACGGAGCAGCTC
>CAZEUW010000349.1:0-1508 GCA_964515425.1 uncultured Gemmatimonadota bacterium
GCCGCGGCGTGCGCGGCGGTGGCCGCCACCCTGGCGGCGGCCCCGTTCGCCGGGCCCGCCCCCCTGGGCGCGCAGGAGGGCCGGACGATCCTCGACAGCGGCACGTTCGAGCTCCGAGACGGCGGTACGGTCGTGGGCAGCGAGGTCTACGAAATCCGCCGCGAGGGCGCCACGATCCGCGCCGCCGGGCGCATCGACGTCGACTCGGCCGCGGGCCCGCTGATGCCCGCCGAGGTGTGGCTGCAGGCCGATTCCACCTGGAAGCCGCAGATGCTCCGCTTCCGCCCCGCGCGCGGCGACCTGCGGCAGGCCGTCGCGGTGCGCGAGGGCGACCGGCTCCGCCTCCAGCTCTCCACCGAGGCGGGCGAGCGCTGGAAGGAGTTCGTGGCCCCGAGCGACCTGTCGCTGGTCGACCCGCGGGTGGCCCATCACTACGCCTTCCTGCTCCGTCAGCACCGGGACGCGCTCCGCGGGGGCGGCGAGGTCTCGATCCCGGCGGTGGTCCCCTGGCAAGGGGACCGCGTCACGATCCGGATCTCCCGCGGCGGCGAGGAGAGCGTGGAGACGGGCGCCGGGACGCGGAGCGCCGTCCGCCACCGGATCGTCACCGGCGACTTCGAGGCCCGGGTCTGGGCGGCCGGCGACGGCACCGTGGTCCGGGTCGAGTGGCCCGCGTCCGGGTTGTCGGCGGTCCGGACCGGCGGGGGCGGACCGTGAATCCGGAGCGGGAGCCGACCGACCGGGGGACGGGCCCGTCCGGGACCGGGACGGACGAGACCGCCGACGGCGAGGCCCCGAGCCTCGCTACGCGCGCGACGCTCGTGTTCGCGGCCCCCGGTCGGCTCTTCGACGCCCTCCGGGAGAACCCGGCCTGGATCGGGATGCTCGCCCTGGTGGTCGCCCTGTCGATGCTCTCGGCGTTCCTCGTCCCGCAGGAAGCCTACGTCGAGGCGTTCCTGAGCCAGGCGCCGCCCGACGCCCCGGAGGAGGCCGTCCGAGACCAGGCGGAGCTCTTCTTCCGGCTCCGGTATCCGATCGCGGTGGTCGCGCCGCTGGTGATCGTGACGGTCGTGGCCGGCGTCCTGCTCTTCGTCTTCAACGTGATCCTCGCCGGACGGGCGAGCTTCACCCAGCTCTTCAGCGGATCGGCGCACGCTTTCCTGATCCCCGCGGTCGGCGGCCTGCTGACGATCCCCATCATCCGGGCGACCGGCGACGTCCAGAGCACCCTGGCGCTCCACCTCCTCGTGCCCTGGCTCGAGGAAGGGTTCCTCTTCCGCCTGCTGCAGGGGATGAACGTGTTCAGCCTCTGGGCCTGCGTCGTGCTCGGGATCGGCATGAGCCGTCTCTACCCCGAGCGCGAGCCCGGCGGCGCCGTGGCGACGGTGCTGGGCCTCTACCTGGCCTGGAAGCTGGCCGGCGCGGTGCTGGGCGGGCTGGCGGCCTGATCCGGCGCGCCGGAGCCGGGCGATCCGACCGCAACGCGGTCCCCGGCGCGGGTGTTGAGG